>NZ_JBSHAP010000143.1:0-23252 GCF_053611565.1 Kitasatospora sp. NPDC054795 | reverse complement strand
GGTCGGAACCGGTCCGGGGCCGCCGCGGGGCCCTGCTCAGCGGCCCGAGGGGGCCAGATCGTCCGGGAACAGCCGCAGCCGGTGCGCCAGTGCGGCCGCCTCGCCCCGGCCGCCGACCGCGAGCTTGCCGAGGATGTTGGAGACGTGCACGCTCGCGGTCTTCGGAGAGATGTACAGCTCCTCGGCGATCTGCCGGTTGGTCCAGCCGCGCGCGAGCAGGCGGAGCACGTCCCGCTCACGGGGGGTGAGGTTGAAGGAGTCCCCGGCGGCCTGGGCCGGCACCGCGGCCGTCCGCTCGGCCGGGGCGAGGCTCAGCCCGGCCCGCTCGGCCAGCGCGGCGATCTGCCCGCCGAGCAGCCGGTCGTCCCGGACGGCCGCCAGTTCGGCCGCCTCGCGCAGCAGTTCGGCGCCGGCCTCGCGCCGGCCGGCCTGCACCTCGGCTTCGCCGGCCCGCAGCAGGGCCTGAGCCAGCGGGTACGGCAGGCCGGTCGGCCGCAGCGCCTCGACCGCGGCGGCCCAGACCTCCGGAGTGTCCGCCCCCTCGGCGCGGGCCAGTTCGGCCTCCAGCAGCCGGGCCCAGCCGTGGTGCAGCGGGGCCCGGGGACGCAGCTCGGCGGCGGCCGCCGCGATCGCGGCTAGCGCCCCCGGCCGGCCCGCCCCGGCCTGCGGCAGGCCCCGGCTGTCCGCCTCCACCGTCGCGGCCTCGGCCAGCAGCGGGTAGACGTCGGACTCGTGACCGAGCCGGCCGTCCTCCTCCAGCACGGCGAGCGCTTCGGCCCGGGCCTCCAGCGGCCGGCCGCCGAGCGCCGCGAGCCGCACCGCCAGCCGGCTGATCGGCACGCTGTGCTGGACCTGGCCGACCCGGTTGGCCGCCCGGGCCTGCGCCAGCATGGTCCCCGCGGCGGCCAGGTCCCCCTTGAGCAGGGCGAGTTCGCCGCGCATCCGGTCCAGGAACTCGGCGTGGGTGCCGGTCGGGCTGGCCGCCTCGTAGCCGGCCAGCACCTCGGCGGCCTCCCGGACCCGCCCGAGGTCGGTCAGCGCCTCGACCAGGTTGCCGGTCAGGATGGCGCCGATGTTGCGCAGCAGGCCGTTGCCGTCCGCGAACTCCAGTCCCTCCCGGGCCAGTCGGACCGCGTCCTCGGGGTGTCCCAGTCCGCGCTGCATGCTGGCCAGGTTGTTGATGCCGCGCAGCAGCAGGTCGGGCACGCCCAGCCGGCGGGCCCGTTCGACCGCCCCGGCGAGCTCGGCGAGCCCGCCCTCGGCGTCGCCCTGCACGTCGTAGCGCAGGCCGCCGAGGGTCATCCGGGCGTGCACCTCGACCGAGTGGGCGCCCACCTCCTCGGCGATCCGGATCGCCCGCTCGGCCAGCTCGATCGCCTCCGCGGTCGGCTTCTTGAGCATCGCCGTCCCGGCGCCGAGCGCGAGCACCTCGGCCTGGACCGCGGTCGGCGGCAGGTGCTCCACCAGCCGCAGCGCGTTCGCGATCTCCTCCTCGTCGCCGGAGCGGCGCAGGCTGCCCAGCATCCGGGCCCGGTTGATCCGGAACCAGGCCGCGCGCACCGGGTGCTCCGCCTCGTCGACCAGCCGCAGCCCGCGCTTGGCCAGGCTCAGGCCGCGCTCCCGGTCGCCGCAGCGCCTTGCCGCGACCACCGCCTCGGCCAGCACGTCGACCAGCTGGATCCGGTCGCAGTCCTCGTCCGCGGCGCTGTGGTCGCAGGAGCCCGGCGGGTAGGTCTCGGCCCAGTCGTACGGGCGCAGGGTGTGTGCCAGCACCTCCTCGGAGACCAGGTCCCACAGCTCCAGGGCCCGTTCCAGCATCCCGAGCTGCTCGGCGAAGGCGTTGCGGCGGCGGGCCGCGCGGGCGGCGTCCAGGGCCGTCGGCAGGGCGCGGGCCGGATCGTGCGCGTGGTACCAGTAGTTGGCCAGCCGGGCGGCCAGCGCGTCGCCCGGGACGAGCTGCGGCTGGGCCTCCACGACGAGCGCGAACTTGCGGTTGATCCGGTGCCGTTCGCCGGGCAGCAGGTCGTCCGAGACCGCCTCGCGGACCAGCGCGTGGCGGAACCGGTAGCCCTCGCCCTCGCTGTCCGGGCGCAGGATGTTGGCGCCGACGGCCGCCCGTAGCGCCTCGATCAGCGCCTCCTCGTCGTCGTCCAGGACGGCGGCGAGCAGGGCGTGTTCGACGTGCGAGCCGCCCTCGGCGGCGATCCGCACCACCCGCTGGGCCTCCTCGTCCAGGCCCTCGACCCGCACCAGCAGGATGTCCCGCAGCGAGTCGGTCAGCCCGGCTCCGCAGCCGTCCTCGAAGGCGGTGGCCAGCTCCTCGACGAAGAACGGGTTCCCCTCCGAGCGGCGGTGGATGCGGTCCACCAGCTGGCGGTCGGGGACGGTGGTGCCGAGAATGCCGGCCAGCTGGGCGGCCACCTCCCGGCGGTCGAACCGCGCCAGCTCCAGCCGCTGGACGATGCGCAGCCGTTCGAGCTCGGCGAGGAAGGGGCGCAGCGGGTGCCGGCGGTGCAGGTCGTCGGTGCGGTAGGTGGCGACCAGCAGCACCCGGGACCGGTGCAGGGTGCGCACCAGGAAGGCGAGCAGCTCGCGGGTGGAGCGGTCGGACCAGTGCAGGTCCTCGACGGCGAGGACGAGGGTACGCTCCGCGCCGAGCCGCTCGAACAGCCTCGCGGTGTGCTCGAACAGCCGGGCCCGGCTGTACTCGTCGTTGGGTTCGCCGTCCACCTCGCCGAACTCGGAGAGCAGCAGGGCGAGGTGGCTCTCGCTGCCGGCCGCGGCGGCCTCCAGTTCGGGGCCCAGCGAGCGGTGCAGCCGGCGCAGCGCGGCGGCCAGCGGCGCGTACGGCAGGCCCTCGGCGCCGACCTCCAGACAACTGCCGAGCGAGGTGACCGCCCCGCGGGCGGCCGCCCGCTCCAGGAACTCCTCCAGCAGCCGGGTCTTGCCGACCCCCGCCTCCCCGCCGATCAGGATGGCCTGCGGGCTGCCGGTGCCGGCGCGGCGCAGCGCGTCGGTCAGCTCGGTGATCTCGCTGCCGCGGCCGACGAAGACGGGGCTGACCGATGTCTGCTGCATGGAGGCGAGCATGCCATAGCCGGTGGGGCCCGGCCGAGGGGTTATCTCCCCTGGCGAACGGCCCGAAGGGCCCGAATGCCCGGAGGGGGAGACGCTGGTGAGCGTCTCCCCCTCCGGAGCTCCTTCGGCACCGCCGTGGTGCCGCACCGTCAGCATTCGGGCCGACGCACGGGGCGCCGCTGGAAGCGGGCGGCCACCGGACGCTGCCGCAGTCGGCGGGCCTCCTTGGCCTCGCGCACCAGGCGCTCGTGCTCGGCGCGGGCCACGAGCTCGTGGGCCTGTTGCTGGAAGGTCTGGTACTCGATCATTTCCGGTTCCCCCTCGGGTTTTCCACTCCGTCTTGCTGACAGGTAAGAGCTTCCTCCGCCAGTGGGGGGTACCGCATCGGGAGCGTGCCGCATCTTCCGGGGCCCGGATGCCTTAGATCGGTCTCCAAAAACGGTTTAAGGCCCCGTCCCACCCAGATACATAGGTGAGACGGGGCCTTAGGCCTTACTTAGGGGGCCTTAGATGCCTTAGATGCCTTAGGAAGGCAGGGTCGACAGCCTAGGTCGCACCCAGCTTCCCCGGGCTGCGCCTACTGTCCCTCCACGGCGAGCCGCTCCAGGATCAGGTCCTTCACGCGGGCGGCGTCGGCCTGGCCGCGGGTGGCCTTCATGACCGCGCCGACGAGCGCGCCCACGGCCTGGACCTTGCCGTCGCGGATCTTGGCGGCGATCGCCTCGTTCTCGGCGATGGCCTGGTCGACCGCGGCACCCAGCGCGGAGTCGTCCGAGACCACGGCCAGGCCGCGCTTCTCGACGATCTCGTCCGGCTCGCCCTCGCCGGCCAGCACGCCCTCGATGACCTGGCGGGCCAGCTTGTCGTTGAGCTTGCCCTCGGCGACCAGCGCGGCGACCCGGGCGACCTGCGCCGGGGTGATCGGCTGCTCGCTCAGCTCGGTGCCGGTCTCGTTGGCGCGACGGGCCAGCTCGCCCATCCACCACTTGCGGGCCTGGTCGGCCGGGGCACCGGCCGCGATGGTCTCCTGGATCGGCCCCACCGCACCGGCGTTGAGCACCGACTGCATGTCCTTGTCGGACAGGCCCCACTCCGCCTGCAACCGGGCACGGCGCACCCGCGGCAGCTCGGGCAGAGCGGCGCGCAGCTCCTCGACCCACTCGCGGGTGGGGGCCACCGGCACCAGGTCCGGCTCGGGGAAGTAGCGGTAGTCCTCGGCGTTGTCCTTGATCCGGCCCGAGGTGGTGGAGCCGTCCTCCTCGTGGAAGTGGCGGGTCTCCTGGACGATGGTGCCGCCGTCGGTCAGCACCGTGGCGTGCCGCCGGACCTCGAACCGGGCCGCCCGCTCCACGCTGCGCAGCGAGTTGACGTTCTTGGTCTCCGAGCGGGTGCCGAAGGTCTCGGTGCCGTTCGGGCGCAGCGACAGGTTGACGTCGCAGCGCATCTGGCCCTTGTCCATCCGGGCCTCGGAGACACCGAGCGAACGGATCACCTCGCGCAGCTCGGCGACGTACGCCTTGGCGACCTCGGGGGCGCGCTCGCCGGCGCCGACGATCGGCTTGGTGACGATCTCGATCAGCGGGATGCCGGCCCGGTTGTAGTCGAGCAGCGAGTGGGTGGCGCCGTGGATGCGACCGGTGGCCCCGCCGACGTGGCTGGACTTGCCGGTGTCCTCCTCCATGTGGGCGCGCTCGATCTCCACCCGGAAGGTCGAGCCGTCCTCCAGCTGCACGTCGAGGTAGCCGTTGAAGGCGATCGGCTCGTCGTACTGCGAGGTCTGGAAGTTCTTGGGCATGTCCGGGTAGAAGTAGTTCTTCCGCGCGAACCGGCACCACTCGGCGATCTCGCAGTTCAGCGCCAGGCCGATCTTGACGGCCGACTCCACGCCGACCGCGTTGACCACCGGCAGCGAACCCGGCAGGCCCAGGCAGGTCGGGCAGGTCTGGCTGTTCGGCTCGGCACCCAGCTCGGTCGAGCAACCGCAGAACATCTTGGTCTTGGTGCCCAGCTCGACGTGGACCTCAAGGCCCATCACCGGGTCGTACGACGCGAGAGCGTCCTCGTAGGAGACCAGGTTCATGACGCTCACAGCGTCCCTTCTCACTTGAAGCTTGGGAGGTACGGGCCCGGCCACCGCGTCGCGCGGGGCCGGGCCAGGGCACTTGACTCAGCCCAGCAGCACGTCGTCGGAGCCCAGCCGGCGCAGCTCGCGCACCAACAGGGCGGTGCCGGTGACCAGCGCGGCGGCGCCGACCAGGGCGTTGACCAGCTTGAGGGTGTCGCTCTCCTCGCGGGCCTTGCGGACGTCCTTGGCCACGGAGATCGCACCGAACGCGCTGGTGCCGATGGACAGCCACAGACCGGGCTTGGAGTGCTTGAAGCCCTTCAGGGAGCCGGAGCCCTTGGTCTTCTCGATCTTGCTCACAGTGCCGGTGCCTCCTCCAGCAGGGTGTGCCCCCACTTGTCGTTGAGTGCGGCCTCGACGGCGCCGCCCACGCGGTACAGGCGGTCGTCCGCCATCGCGGGTGCGATGATCTGGAGGCCGACCGGGAGATTGTCCTCCGGGGCCAGGCCGACCGGCAGCGACATGGCCGCGTTGCCCGCCAGGTTCGACGGAATCGTGCACAGGTCGGCCAGGTACATCGCCATCGGGTCGTCGGCGCGCTCGCCGATCGGGAAGGCGGTGGTCGGCGTGGTCGGCGAGACCAGGACGTCCACGCCAGCGAAGGCCGCGTCGAAGTCGCGCGAGATGAGCGTGCGGACCTTCTGGGCCGAGCCGTAGTAGGCGTCGTAGTAGCCCGAGGACAGCGCGTAGGTGCCCAGGATGATGCGGCGCTTGACCTCGTCGCCGAAGCCGGCCTCGCGGGTCAGCGCGGTGACCTCCTCGGCCGAGCGCGAGCCGTCGTCGCCGACCCGCAGGCCGTAGCGCATCGCGTCGAAGCGGGCCAGGTTGGAGGAGCACTCCGACGGCGCGATCAGGTAGTACGCCGGCAGCGCCAGGGTGAAGGACGGGCAGGAGACCTCGACGACCTCGGCGCCCAGCTCGCGCAGCAGCTCCACCGACTCGTTGAAGCGCTGCATCACGCCGGCCTGGTAGCCCTCGCCGGCGAACTCCTTGACGACGCCGATCCGCATGCCGCGGATGTCGCGCATCCGCGCGGCCTCGACCACGGCCGGCACCGGCGCGTCGATCGAGGTGGAGTCCAGCGGGTCGTGCCCGGCGATGGCCTCGTGCAGCAGGGCCGCGTCCAGCACGGTGCGGGCGCACGGGCCGCCCTGGTCCAGGCTGCTGGAGAACGCGACCAGGCCGTAGCGGGACACCGAGCCGTAGGTCGGCTTGACGCCGACGGTGCCGGTGACGGCGCCGGGCTGGCGGATCGAGCCGCCGGTGTCGGTGCCGATCGCCAGCGGGGCCTCGAAGGCGGCCAGCGCGGCGGCCGAACCGCCGCCGGAGCCGCCGGGGATGCGGGAGAGGTCCCACGGGTTGCCGGTCACGCCGTACGCGGAGTTCTCGGTGGAGGAGCCCATGGCGAACTCGTCCATGTTGGTCTTGCCGAGGATGACCACGCCGGCGTCCTTGAGACGGCTGGTCAGCGTGGCGTCGTAGGGCGGGATCCAGCCCTCGAGCATCTTCGAGCCACAGGTGGTCGGGATGCCCTTGGTGGTGAAGACGTCCTTGAGCGCGAGCGGGACGCCGGCCAGCGGGCCCAGCTCCTCGCCCTTGGCGCGCTTCTCGTCGACGGCCCTGGCCGCGGCCAGCGCGCCCTCGGTGTCGACGTGCAGGAAGGCGTTGACCTTCTTGTCGACGGCGTCGATGCGGTCCAGGTGGGCCTGCGCGACCTCTACGGCGGACACCTCGCCCTTGGCGATGGCGCCCGCGGTCTCGGCGGCGGTGTAGCGAATCAGCTCGGTCATCTCGGTCAGTCCTCCCCGAGGATCTGCGGCACACGGAAACGCTGCTCCTCGGCGGCGGGGGCGCCGGACAGCGCCTGCTCCGGGGTGAGCGACGGCCGGACCTCGTCCGCACGCATGACGTTGGTCAGCGGCAGCGGGTGGGAGGTCGGCGGGACGTCCTGTCCGGCGACCTCGGAAACGCGGGCGACCGCGCCGATGATCACGTCGAGCTGCTCGGCGAAGTGGTCCAGCTCTTCGGGCTTCAGCTCAAGACGCGACAGCCGGGCGAGGTGGGCGACCTCCTCGCGCGTGATGCCAGGCATGCAGCGATCCTCAGGGTGAGTTCTGGTGAGACCCGGCTGTGCCTTGCGGGCGGTGCCGGGCCCGGGCAGGAGCAGCCGGTTCCGGCGCTCCGTCCTCGTGGTCTTTGGACCCCATCCTATGGGGCCCGTCCCCCGCCCCGGCCAACGAGTGAGCCGCGGCGCCCGTCACCGGCCCTCCCCGGGGCCGGACCGCGACCTCCGGCGGGCTACTGCGGCCGGGTGCGGGCCCAGCCCTGCGGTTTGATCTCCCGGTGCGCGGCCTGCACCACCTGGGCCACCGGCGGCAGCGTGGGCGGGATGACCGGTGGCCGGACCGGCGGGAGTGTCGGCGGCAGCACCGGCGGCCTGGCCGGCGGGGCGATCGGCTTGGCGTTCGGGACCGACGGGAAGCCCGCGGGCAGCTGGGGCGGCAGGCCGAGCCGCTCCACCGGCGGGGCGCCGGTGCGGTGCACCCGCAGCCAGGCGGTGGCCTGCTCGGCCGGCAGCGCGGCCGACACCAGCCAGCCCTGGACGGCGTCCACGCCCATGCAGTGCAGCCGCTCCCAGGTCTCGTCGTCCTCGACGCCCTCGGCGACCACGGTCAGGCCCAGCGAGTGGGCGAGCTCCACCGAGCAGCGGACCACCGCCGCGTCGTGGTCGTCGGCGACCATCCGGGAGACGAAGGAACGGTCGATCTTCAGCTCGCCGACCGGCAGGCTGCGCAGCCGCACCAGCGAGGAGTGCCCGGTGCCGAAGTCGTCCAGGGACATCCCGACGCCGTAGCCGCGCAGCTCGGCCAGGGTGTCGGCGGCCCGCCGGGAGTCGTCCAGCAGCAGCCGCTCGGTGATCTCCAGCTGGAGCGCGTGGGCCGGCACCTGGTGGCGCACGAGGTGGCCGGCGACCCGCTGGGCGAAGCCGGGGTTGAGCACGTCGCGCGGCGAGACGTTGACCGCGACCTGCACCTGGAGGCCCTGGTCGCGCCAGTACGCGAGCTGGCCGACGGCCGCCTCCAGCACGTAGTCGGTGAGCCGGGGCATCAGGCCGCTGGACTCGGCGAGCCCGACGAACTCGTCCGGCGGCACCTTCCCCTGGCCGGGGCGCTCCCAGCGCAGCAGCGCCTCCAGGCCGACCACCCGGCCGTCGAAGGCCACCTTCGGCTGGTAGTGCAGCTGCACCTCGCCGGTCTCCAGTGCCCTGCGCAGGTCCCCCAGCAGCCCGATCCGGTACGGCGTGTCGGCGTCCTGGGTCTCGTCGTACTGGGCGACGCCGCAGTGTCCGCGCTGGGCGTGGCCCATCGCGACGTCGGCCCGGCGCAGCAGGGCCTCCGCGTCCTGGGCGTGCTGCGGGTAGACGCAGACGCCGCCGCTGGCCTCCAGGACGAGCAGCAGCCCGTCCAGCCGGATCGGGGCGGCCAGTTCGGCGATCAGCGCCTTGGCGACCCGCTCCAGGCTGTCCGGGCAGTTGATACCGGGCAGCAGGACGGCGAACTCGTCGCCGCCCATCCGGGCCACCATCGGGCGGCCCCGGCGGTAGTGCCGGGGCAGGCCGGCGAAGACGTCGTCGATGGACTCCCGGGTGGCGCTGCCGGCCGGTCCGCCGGAACGCAGGGCCCGGTGCAGCCGGCGGGCGATGTGAACCAGCAGCCGGTCACCGGCCGTATGACCTAGTGTGTCGTTGAGTGATCGGAAGCGATCGAGATCGAGCAGGATGAGACCGACGCTGTAGCCCTGACCACACTCCGCGATCGCCTCCTGGGCGGCCAGCAGCAGGGCCTGACGGTTGGGCAGATCCGTCAGCGGGTCGGTCAGCTGATCGCGGGCGCGGTCCCGGGCGATCCGCCAGGCCGCCACCAGCACCGCCAGGGGCACGGCGAACAGCGGCAGCAACTCGGGTTCGTACCGGTAGACCAGGACGGCCAGCGGGATGAGCGGCGCGGCTCCGGCCAGCAGCACGCCGAGCAGCAGGACCGCACCCGCCACCCCCTGCGGCGGGCGTGTGGGCGCACCGCCGGTCGTACGATCCATAAGCCCTGTCCTCCGTCGGGCCCGCCCCGTCGGGCCGCCTTACGGTGAGGCACCGTGCCGGTACCGACAGCTGCCGGGCATGGAGCGACCCCGCGGAACACCGGCCCAGCCGGTGCCCCCACCCCTGCTGACACTCTGTTGCGCTCCAGGGTATGCCGGGGTCCACCCGGTGGGCAGACTTTCGGACAACCGGAAACGCGCCACCGCTCTCGGGTGCCGCACAGTGACACAATGCCCGCTTTCACTGTGCGGCACCCGGTGACGTTGCATCAGGACGATAACAACACCGATCCGGTCACCGACCGCTCGGGTCCGCTCCGGGTCAGTCCTCGACGGGCTCCTTCTTCGCTTCCCCGGCCTCCTCCGGCTCCGGAAGCCCCAGGTGGGCACGGGCGGCGGACGGACCGTCGGCGAGCAGGACGGCGAACCCGGCGTCGTCCAGGACCGGCAGGCCCAGCTGAACAGCCTTGTCGTACTTGGACCCAGGGTTGTCACCAGCAACCACAAAATCGGTCTTTTTCGAAACCGAACCGGTCACTTTCGCTCCGCGCGAGGTCAGCGCCTCCTTGGCACCGTCCCGGGTGTGGCCGGCCAGGGTGCCGGTCACCACCACGGTCAGGCCCTCCAGCGGGCGCTCCGCCTCCTCCTCGTCCGCGAACTCCTCGGTGAAGCGGACGCCGTCCGCCTCCCAGTTCCGGAGGATCTCCCGGTGCCACTCCTCCGCGTACCACTCCCGGATCGAGCGGGCGATGGTCGGGCCGACCCCCTCGACGGCCGCCAGCTGCTCCTCGCTCGCCTCGAAGATCTTCGTCAGATCGCGGAACTCCCGGGCCAGCGCCTGCGCGGCGACCGGACCGACGTGCCGGATCGACAGCCCGTTGACGAACCGCCACAGCGGCCGCCCCTTCGCCGCGCCCAGGTTGTCGATCAGGGCCTGGAGCGACTTCTTCGGCTCGCCCTTGGTGGTGGCGAAGAAGAAGACCTCCTTCTCCTTGCCCGTCCTGTCGTCCAGCTTCGGCATGCCGGTCTTCGGGTCCCGGACCAGCACCTTGATCGGCAGCAGCTTCTCCCGCGTCAGCCGGAAGATGTCGGCCTCGTTCCGCACCGGCGCCTCGGCCGGCTCCAGCGGCTGGGTCAGCGCGGTGGCCGCGACGTAGCCCAGCCCCTCCACGTCCAGGCACTGCCGCCCGCCGAGGAAGGCGATCCGCTCCCGGATCTGGGCCGGGCAGCGCTCCGCGTTCGGGCAGCGCAGGTCGATGTCGCCCTCGGCCATCGGCCGCAGCTCGCTGTCGCACTCCGGACAGTGCGAGGGCATCACGAAGGCCTGCTCGGTGCCGTCCCGCAGGTCGTAGACCGGGCCGAGGATCTCCGGGATGACGTCGCCGGCCTTGCGCAGCACGATCGTGTCGCCGAGCAGCACGTCCTTGGCCTTGACGACCTCCTGGTTGTGCAGCGTCGCGTACTGCACCATCGAGCCGGCCACCTTCACCGGCTCGGCCAGCACCGCGTACGGGGTGGCCCGGCCGGTGCGGCCGATTCCGACCTTGATCTCGGCCAGCTTCCCGGTGACCTCCTCCGGCGGGTACTTCCAGGCGATCGCCCAGCGCGGGGACTTGGAGGTGGCGCCGAGCCGGCCCTGCAGGGCGATCTCGTCCACCTTCACCACGACGCCGTCGATCTCGTGCTCGACCGAGTGCCGCTGCTCGCCGAAGTGCGCGATGAAGGCCCGCACCTCGGCGAGCGTCCTCACCACCTGGTTGTGACGGGCGGTGGGCAGGCCCCAGTCGTGCAGCAGCCGGTAGGCGTGCGACTGGTTGTCGATGTCGAAGCCCACCCGGGCGCCGATGCCGTGCACCACCATGTGCAGCGGGCGGGAGGCGGTGACGTGCGGGTCCTTCTGGCGCAGCGAACCGGCGGCGGCGTTGCGGGGGTTCATGAACAGCCGGATCAGCGCCCGGGGCCGCTTGCCCTCCTTGGCGCGCTCCTCGTTCTCCTGCCGGCGGCGCTCGTTCTCCTCCGCGAAGGAGGCGTTGAGCGCGTCGAACTCCTCGGTCGGGAAGTAGACCTCGCCGCGGATCTCCACCAGCTCCGGGATGTTCTCGCCCTTGAGCCGGTGCGGGATCTCCTTGATGGTGCGGACGTTGGGGGTGATGTCCTCGCCGACCCGGCCGTCGCCGCGCGTCGCCGCCTGCACCAACTGGCCGTTCTCGTAGGTGAGGTTGACGGCCAGGCCGTCCACCTTGAGCTCGCACAGGTAGTGGTAGTCGATGCCCTGCAGCTCGGTGGCGACCCGCTCGGCCCAGGCGGACAGCTCCTCGTCGTCCATCGCGTTGTCCAGGCTGAGCAGCCGCTCGCGGTGCTCGACCTCGGCGAACAGCCCGGTGGCCGCGCCGCCGACCTTCTGGCTCGGCGAGTCCGGGGTGACCAGGGCCGGGTGCTCGGCCTCGATCCCCTCCAGCTCCCGCATCAGCGCGTCGAACTCGGCGTCGCTGACGACCGGCGCGTCCTGCTCGTAGTACCGGGCCCGGTGGTCGGTGATCTCCTGCGCCAGCTCGGCGTGCCGCCCGCGCACCTCCGCCGGGACGTCCTCCCAGCCCTCGACAGCCGTCACCGCAAGCCCTCCTGCATTCTCATTCCGGGTTGTCCACCAGGCTCTGTGCCGCCCGCGCCGCGGACGACAGCGCCCTGCGCGCGTACGCCGGGGAGGCCCCGGCCAGCCCGCAGGTCGGTGTCACCAGCACGTGGCGGCCCAGCAGCTCCGGGGCGAACCCGAGCCTGCGCCACAAGGTCCTGACACCCTGGACACTACCGGCAGGGTCGGACACCGCCTGGTCAGTGGCGGGGACGACACCGGCGAGGATCGTCGTGCCGCCCTCCACGGCCTCGCCGAGGTCGTCGTCCTGGCGCTCGGTGAGGAGCGAGAAGTCGAGGGAGATCCCGGCCACCCCGGCGCGGCGCAGCAGCGGGACCGGGACGTCCGGCGCACAGCTGTGCACCACCACGGGCGCGTCGAGGTTCCGGATCACCTCGCGCAGCACCTCCTCGGCGACCTGCCGGTCGACGGCGCGCAGCCGCTGGAAACCGCTGGCGGTCTTCACCGACCCGGCCAGGACGGCGGGCAGCGAGGGCTCGTCCAGCTGCAGCACGACCTCGGCGCCGGGCACCCGCCTGCGGACGTCCGCGAGGTGGCGGCGCAGGCCCTCGGTGAGCGAGCCGGCGATGTCGCGGCACGCGCCGGGGTCGGCGAGCGCCTTCTCGCCGTGCTTGAGCTCGATGCTCGCCGCCAGCGTCCAGGGGCCGACGGCCTGGACCTTGAGCGCGCCCTGGTGGCCCTGGGTGAACTCCTCCAGCGCGTCCAGGTCCTCGCCGAGCCAGGAGTGGGCGCGCCGGGTGTCCCGGCCCGGACGGTCGGTGAAGCGCCAGCCGCTCGGCTCGGTCTGCGCGAACAGTTCGACCAGCAGGCCGGCGCCGCGCCCGATCATGTCGGCGCCCGGCCCGCGGGCGGGCAGCTCGGGCAGGAACGGCAGGTGCTCCAGTGCCCCGGTGGAGGTCTTGGCGGCCTCCCGGGCGTCGGTGCCGGGCAGCGAACCGACGCCGGTGGCGGCGCCGCGCAGGTCGGGGAAGGTGTGTGGGGTGCTCACCCGCCCGAGCCTACTCAGCCGGACGGCCCCGGGGCCGGGCGCGGGGCCCGGCACCGGGGCCGTCGGGCACGCGGAGGCCGTCGGGCACGCGGGGCCGTGTCGACATCCGGTCCGCGCACGGAAAGTCGGACCGGCCGGCTTCCCGTGCGGCGCGCTACCGCCCGGGGCGGACGGTGATGTCGGTGATCTCCGCGTCCCGGGAGGCGTCGAGAGCGGCGAGGACCGCCCTGGCGACGGACGCGGGCTCGATCCAGCGGCCGGCGTCGTACTCCTTGCCCTCCTGCTGGTGCACCTTCACCTGCATCGCGGTGGCGGTGCGGCCAGGGTAGACGGAGGTGACCCGGACGCCGTTGGCGTGCTCCTCCTGGCGCAGTGCGTCGGCGAGCGCCTTGAGGCCGTGCTTGCTGGCCGCGTACGCCGACCACTCGGCGTGGGCGTTGAGGCCCGCGCCGGAGTTCACGAAGAGCACATGGCCCTTGACCAGCCGGATCGACGGCAGCAGCAGGCGGGTCAGCTCGGCGGGGGCGACGAGGTTGACGTTCAGCGTCTCCTGCCAGGCCTTGGGGGTCAGGTCGCCGACCGGGCCGAGCTCGACCGTGCCCGCGACGTGCAGGAGGGAGTCCAGCTCGACCGGCAGCTGCTGATGGCCGAAGGCCCAGGACAGCTTGCCCGGATCACCGAGGTCCCCGACGAGGGTGCGGGCCCCGAGGAAGCGCTCGCGCAGTTCGGCGGCCCGACGGGCGTCGCGGGCCAGCAGCCAGAGCTCGTCCCCGCGCTCGGCGAGTCGCTCGGCGAGTACGGCGCCGATGCCGGAGCCGGCGCCAGTGATCAGATGTGCAGCCATGGTCGTGATCCAATCAGGCCTTGAGCTGGGCGAAAACCTCGGCGGGCGTGTCCGCGAAGGTGATCAGCTCGGTGAGCGGGCGCGGCAGGAAGCCCTCGGCGTCCATCCGCTCCATCTGGGTGCGCAGGCCCGTGTAGAAGCCCTCGGTGTCCAGGACCACCACCGGCTTGTCGAACATCCCGTGCTTCTTGAGCTCCAGCACCTCGGTGACCTCGTCCAGGGTGCCCAGCCCGCCCACCAGCACGACGATCGCGTCCGCCCGCGAGGCCAGCTCGGCCTTGCGCTCCGGCAGGTCGGCCGTCCACACCAGCTCGTCGGCGCCGACGTACGCCTTGTGCCGCAGCATCTCGACCATCACGCCGACGAGCTTGCCGCCCGCCGCCTTCACCTCGTCGGCGAGCAGCCCCATCAGCCCGGCGTTCGAGCCGCCCCACACCAGCGTGTGCCCGCCCTCCCCCAGGAGCCGGGCGAACTCCGCGGCGGGGGCGGAGTAGCGGTCGTCGAGCGAGTACGCGGAGCAGAAGACAGAGATATTCATAGTGTCGTCTGGTCTATCACGCCCCCGCGGCAGGACTTCACCGAGGATTCCTCGCCGGGCGCGGGGCGGGCTCAGGCGGTGACGGCCGGGCGCTCGGTGGTGGCGATGGTGGCGGAGCCGACGACACGGGTGCCGTCGTAGATGACCACGGCCTGGCCGGGGGCGATGCCCCGCACCGGGGTGTCCAGTTCCACCCGCAGCTCGCCGTCGACGACCGAGGCGCTCACCGGCACCTCCTCGCCGTGGGCGCGCAGCTGGGCGGTGTAGCGGCCGTCCGCCAGGGGCTCGGTGCCGCACCAGCGGGGGCGGATGGCGGTCAGCCCGGTCACGTCGAGGCCCTCGACCGGGCCGACCGTGACGGTGTTGTTCACCGGGGAGATGTCCAGCACGTAGCGCGGCTTGCCGTCGGCCGCCGGGCGGCCGATCCGCAGGCCCTTGCGCTGGCCGATGGTGAAGCCGTACGCGCCGTCGTGCTCGCCGAGCTTGGTGCCGTCGACGTCGAGGATGTCGCCGGTGGCGGTGCCGAGGTGCTGGGCCAGGAAGCCCTGGGTGTCGCCGTCGGCGATGAAGCAGATGTCGTGGCTGTCGGGCTTCTTGGCGACGGCCAGGCCGCGGCGCTCGGCCTCGGCCCGGATCTCCTCCTTGGTGGTGTCACCGAGCGGGAAGAGCGAGTGGGCGAGCTGGTCGGCGTCGAGCACGCCGAGGACGTAGGACTGGTCCTTGGCGCCGTCCACGGCCCGGTGCAGCTCGCGCGAGCCGTCCGGCAGGTCGACGATCCGGGCGTAGTGGCCGGTGCAGACGGCGTCGAAGCCGAGCGCGATCGCCTTGTCCAGCAGCGCCGCGAACTTGATCTTCTCGTTGCAGCGCAGGCACGGGTTGGGCGTGCGCCCGGCCGCGTACTCGGCGACGAAGTCGTCGATGACGTCCTCGCGGAAGCGCTCGGCGAGGTCCCAGACGTAGAAGGGGATGCCGATCACGTCGGCCGCCCGCCAGGCGTCCCGGGAGTCCTCGATGGTGCAGCAGCCGCGCGCGCCGGTCCGGAAGGACTGCGGGTTGGCGGAGAGCGCCAGGTGGACGCCGGTCACCTCGTGCCCCGCTTCGACGGCACGGGCGGCGGCGACGGCGGAGTCGACTCCGCCGGACATCGCCGCGAGCACGCGCAGACGGCCGGTGGACGGAGTGGTCGGGGCACCCGGGAAGTCAGTCATGGTGGGTACAAGCCTACGGGGCCGCCGGACATGCCCACCGCGCGGAGCAACTACCGCCGCACCGACGCCAGCCCCGCGTTGCGCGCCCGCTCGACGACCGGCCCGATGGCCTTCCCCAGCGCCGTGACGTCCTCCGGCACCGAGGTGTGCCCGAGCGAGAACCGCAGTGAGGCGCGCGCCAACAGCGGGTCGACGCCCATCGCGAGCAGCACATGGCTGGGCTGCGGCACCCCGGCCGAGCAGGCGGAGCCCGTCGAGCACTCGATGCCCTGGGCGTCCAGCAGCATCAGCAGCGCGTCGCCCTCGCAGCCGGGGAAGGAGAAGTGCGCGTTGGCGGGCAGCCGGCCCTCGGCCGACGGGTCGCCGTTGAGGATCGCGTCCGGTACGGCGGCCAGCACCGACGCCACCAGTTCGTCCCGCAGCGCGCCGAGCGTGACCGCGTGCTCGGCCCGCCGCTCGACGGCGAGCGCAGCGGCGGCCGCGAAGCCGGCCGAACCGGGGGCGTCGAGGGTGCCGGAGCGTACGTCGCGTTCCTGCCCGCCGCCGTGCAGCAGCGGTACGGGCGCGGCGCCCCGGGAGAGCAGCAGGGCACCGATGCCGAACGGGCCGCCGATCTTGTGCCCGGTGACGGTGAGCGCGGTGAGGCCGGAATCGGCGAAGGAGACCGGGACCTGACCGAGCGCCTGCACGGCGTCGGCGTGCACCGGGATGCCGTACTCGGCCGCCACGGCGGTCAGTTCGCGCACCGGCTGGACGGTGCCGACCTCGTTGTTGGCCCACATCACGGTGACCAGCGCCACCGACGCCGGGTCGCGTTCGATCGCCGACCGCAGCGCCTCGGGGTGCACCCGGCCGTACCCGTCCACCGGCAGGTACTCGACCTCGGCGCCCTCGTGCTCGGAGAGCCAGTGCACCGCGTCCAGCACCGCGTGGTGCTCGACCGGGCTGCACAGCACCCGGGTGCGGGCCGGGTCGGCGTCCCGGCGGGCCCAGTACAGGCCCTTGACCGCCAGGTTGTCGGATTCGGTGCCGCCGCCGGTGAGCACGATCTCGCTGGGGCGGGCGCCCAGCGACTCGGCCAGCGATTCCCGGGACTCCTCGACCACCCGGCGGGCCCGGCGGCCGGCCGCGTGCAGAGCCGAGGCGTTGCCGACCACCCCCAGGTGCGCCGTCATCGCGGCGATCGCCTCGGGCAGCATCGGCGTGGTCGCCGCATGGTCCAGGTATGGCATAACCATCCGATTGTAGAGCGCGGCCCCGCAGGGGGTTCCGGGCCGGGGCGGTTCCAGCCACGCACGGCCCGCACCGGCCGGCACCGGCCGGCACCGGCCCGGACGCACCGCGGACGAACGACGGGCGCGCCGCACCGCGGACGCACCACTGCCGGACGGCCGCGTCCGGCAGTGGTTTGTACCACTGAGCCACCCAGCGGTTAGCCTGACGCCATCAGTCAGCCGGATCCACGGGAAACGCCATGTCGCAGTCGGTCGACCGCGCGCTGACCCTGCTCGACGCACTCGGCGACGCGCCGCTCTCGCTGGAGCAGGCCGCCAGCAGCCTCGGGGTGCACAAGTCCACCGCCCTGCGGCTGCTGCGCACCCTGGAGGAGCACGGCTTCGCCCGCCGCCAGCCGGACCTGCGCTACCGGCTGGGCGGCCGGGTGCTCTCGCTGGCCCACCGCGCGCTGGAGGACTTCGACGTCCGGCAGGTCGCCGCGCCGTACCTGGCCGCGCTCAACGCCCGCTGCGGCTACACCGTCCGGCTGGCCGTGCTGCACGACGGCGAGGTGCTCTACCTGGACGAGGTGGCCGGGTTGCCGGGCGCCGAGCCGTCCCGGATCGGGCGCCGGGCCCCGGTGGACGGGACGGCGGTCGGCCGGGTGCTGCTCGCCGGGCTGTCGGCGGACGGCGTCCCCGAGGAGCCCGAGCTGGCGGCGGTGCGCCGCCGGGGCTGGGCGGCCGAGTCCTGCGAGCATCGGGAGCCGGTGACCTGCGTGGCCGCGCCGGTCGCGGGCAGCGGCGGACGGACGGTCGCGGCCTGCGCGCTGAGCGCCCCGGCGAGCGAGGTGCCGCCCGGCGAACTGGCCCGGATGGTGCCGGAACTGCTCTGCACGGCCGAGGCGATCTCGCTCGCGTACGGCGGCTCGCCTACTCCTCGCTGGTGCGAGAACCGTTGCGGTGCCAGGCCCGCGGGGCACGCCAGCCGTACTTCAGCGCGAGCATCCGCAGCCCGAAGGCGGTGAGCGCGGCCGCGGTTCCGGTGATGCCGGTGAGGCGGTCCGCGCCGATCAGCAGCGCGACCAGGGTGGCGCCGACCAGGGCCGGGACGGCGTAGATCTCCCGGTCCCAGCGCAGCAGCGAGGGGATCTCCCCGGCCAGCACGTCCCGGATCACGCCGCCGCCGGCCGCGGTCACCATGCCGAGTGCGATCGCCGCGACCGCGCCGAGCCCGAAGTCGTGGGCCTTGGCGGTGCCGGTCACGCAGAACAGCCCGAGCCCGAGCGCGTCCAGGGTCTGCACGGCCCGGTTGATCCGCTCGACCTCCGGGTGCAGGAAGAACACCACCAGCGCGGCGCCCAGCGGGGTCACGAAGTAGCCGAGGTTGGTGAACGCGGCGACCGGGGTGGCGCCGATCACCAGGTCGCGCATCACGCCACCGCCGAGGGCGGTGACCTCGGCCAGCACACAGATCCCGAAGATGTCCATGTTCTTGCGGACGGCGAGCAGGCCCCCGGAGAGGGCGAAGACGAAGATGCCGACGAGGTCCAGCGACTGCTGCACGTCGGTCGGGAAGAGCTGGGATGTCACCGTCCATGTGTACCCGATTCGCGCGGATGTTCCGGCGAACGTCCGTGCTCCGGATACGAACGCACCGCCGGAACGGCGGCGAACCCCTTGCGCACCGTGGGGCCGAACCCGTTCGGCTAGCCTCCGCCTGTGAAGCTCGCGAAGCCCGGGTCGGCCCCGAAGCCGCCGCCGGAGCCGTCGAAGTCGTCGGAGCCGCCGAAGCCGTCGAAGTCGCCCACGCCGACCCGGTCGTCGAAGCCGCCCGGGTCGCCGGGCTCCCCCGCCTCCGCCCGGCTCGGCTGGCTCGACGCGCTGCGCGGCATCGCCGCCCTCGCCGTCGCCATGCACCACTTCGGGCTGCTCGGCAAGATCCCGCACGCGGGCGGGGTGCCGCGCCACCTGGACCTCGGCTTCTTCGGCGTGATGCTGTTCTTCCTGGTCAGCGGGTACATCATCCCGGCCTCGCTGGAACGCCGGGGCGACGTCCGGGCGTTCTGGACGGGACGGCTCTTCCGCATCTACCCCGCGGTGGCCGTCACGGTGGTGGCGAGTCTGCTGGTGCTGCCCCGCAGCGGCCAGATCGTCCAGAGCTTCCCCTTCGACCACCCGGTGCTGTCGCTCGCCGCCAACGGCCTGCTGCTGCAGGACCTGCTGGGGGTGCCCAGCACCATCGGGGTGATGTGGTCGCTCACCTACGAGATGATCTTCTACTACTTCGTGTGCGCCCTGTTCGTGCGGGGGTGGCACCGGCACAGCGCGCCGATCGCGGTCGGCTTCGCGTCCGTCGCCCTGGTGCTCGGCACCTGGCTGCCGATCGGCGGGATCTCGGTGGACCTGGCGGCCACCAGGCACCTGGTGGCCGCGGCCGGGATCGTGGTGCTGATGGCGGCGGCCTGCATCGCCACCGCCCGCCCGGACCTGACCCGTTGGGGCGCGCTGCTGCTCGGCGGCCTGGGCCTGGTCCTGATCACGGTGAACAACCGGACCACCGGCTTCGAGACCATGCTGATCTTCGCGACCATGTTCGCCGGCACCGTGCTGTACCGGCTGGAGCACGGCCTGCTCGACCGGCTTCCGGCCCTGCTCTGCTGCGGCTTCGTGATCGTCACCGGCGTCACGGTCGGCTACCTGTACAACCGCGACACGGCGCTCTGGCACACCTGGACGCCCTCGTGGGAGTCCTTCTCCTCCGCCTACCTGGCCGCCTGGGCGCTGTTCGCGGCCGCCATGCTGCTGCGCCGCCGCCGCTTCCCGCGCTGGCTCGGCGGGCTCGGCACGATCAGCTTCTCGGTCTACCTGCTGCACGGCCCGCTGATGTACTTCCTCGGCTGGAAGCTGCGGGACTACCCGCCGATCGTCGGGCCGAAGGGGCAGGCCGCGCTCACCCTCGGCTACCTGGGGGCGGTCGTGGTGCTCTCCTGGCTGTCGTACCGGCTGGTCGAGATCCCGTTCCAGAACCTGGGCCGCAGGGCGGTCCGGGCGCTGGACCGCCGCTTCCCGGCCCCCGCCCCGACGCCGCTCGCCGCGGCCGCCCCGGGTCCGCGCGTGCCGGAGCCGGAACCGAAGCCGGCCGCCGGCGTCTGAGGCGCGGACCGCCAAGCGCCCGCCGGTCCCCGTCAGTCGGGGGGCGGGCGGCCTCCTGCGTACGTGCGAGGGCCTCAGGCCGTGGCGCCGGCCGGTGCCTTCTCCGGAGCGTTCTCCGGGAAGTGGCAGGCCACCTGGTGCCCGGTCGCCAGCACCGTCAGCGGCGGCTCCTGGCTCGCGCACACGTCCTGCGCCTTCCAGCACCGGGTGCGGAAGCGGCAGCCGCTGGGCGGGTTGATCGGCGAGGGGACGTCGCCCTTGAGCAGGATGCGCTCGCGGCCCGCGCGCTGGCGGCGGCGCGGGTCGGGGACGGGCACGGCGGACATCAGCGCGTTGGTGTACGGGTGCATCGGGCTGCGGTAGAGCGAGTCCCGGTCGGCGATCTCCACGATCTTGCCGAGGTACATCACCGCGACCCGGTCCGAGACGTGCCGGACCACCGAGAGGTCGTGCGCGATGATCAGGTAGGTCAGCCCGAGTTCCTGCTGGAGGTCGTCCAGCAGGTTGACCACCTGCGCCTGGATCGAGACGTCCAGCGCGGAGACCGGCTCGTCCGCGACGATCATCTTCGGCTTCAGCGCGAGCGCCCGGGCGATGCCGATGCGCTGGCGCTGGCCGCCGGAGAACTCGTGCGGGTAGCGGTTGTAGTGCTCGGGGCTGAGCCCGCACAGTTCCAGCAGTTCCTGGACGGCCTTCTTGAGCCCGCCCTCCGGCACCGCGTTCTGGAGCTTGAAGGGCGCGCCGACGATGGTGCCGACGGTGTGCCGGGGGTTCAGCGAGGAGTACGGGTCCTGGAAGATCATCTGGATGTCGCGGCGCAGCGGCCGCATCGCCCCGACGCCCAGGTGGGTGATGTCGGTGCCCTCGAACTCGATGGTCCCGCCGGTCGGTTCGTCGAGCCGGGTGACCAGTCGGCCCATGGTCGACTTGCCGCAGCCGGACTCGCCCACGACGCCCAGGGTCTCGCCGGCGTTGACCGTGAAGTCGATGCCGTCGACGGCCCGCACCGCGCCGGTCTGGCGCCGCAGCAGCCCGCCGCGGATCGGGAAGTGCCGGGTCAGGCCGGCCACCTTCAGCAGCGGCTCGCGGCCGGGGGCGGGTGCCGGCGACGGAATCGTGGCCGCCTGAGTGTCCGTCATCGGTTCTCTCCAGAAAGGTGGTACGAGGCCGGGCTCACAGCCGGGGCGCGATCTCTTCGGCGAAGATGCGGTGCCGCTCGTCGGCCGCCAGGTGGCAGGCCGCGAAGTGCCCGGGCGCGGCCTCGGCCAGCACCGGGAGCTCGCCGGTGGAGCGCCCGCCGGTCAGGGCGGCGTACGGGCAGCGCGGGTGGAAGGCGCAGCCGGACGGCACGTTGATCAGGCTGGGCGGGGTGCCCTTGACCGGCACCAGCCGGTCCTGGAGTTCCCGGTCCAGCCGCGGCATCGACCCCAGCAGGCCCCAGGTGTAGGGGTGTTCGGGCGCGTCGAAGAGGGTCTCGGCCGGGCCGCGCTCGACGCACTTGCCGCCGTACATGACCAGGATGTCGTCGGCCAGCTCGGCGACCACCCCGAGGTCGTGGGTGATGATGATGACGGCGGAGCCGAACTCCCCCTGGAGGTCGCGGATGAGGTCCAGGATCTGCGCCTGGACGGTGACGTCCAGGGCGGTGGTGGGCTCGTCGGCGATCAGCAGCGAGGGGTCGTTGACCAGCGCCATGGCGATCATGGCGCGCTGGCGCATGCCGCCGGAGAACTGGTGCGGGTAGTCGTCCACCCGGCGGTCGGGCTGCGGGATGCCGACCCGGTCGAGCATCTCGATCGCCCGGGCCCTGGCCTGCTTCTTGGAGGCCTGGGGGTGGTGCACCCGGTACGCCTCGACGATCTGCTGCCCCACCGTGTAGTAGGGGTGCATCGCGGTCAGCGGGTCCTGGAAGATCATCGCCATGTCCCGGCCGCGCAGTTGGCGCACCCGGTCCGGGCCGGCCGCGATCAGGTCCTCGCCGTTCAGCCGGATCTCGCCGCTGATCCGGGCCCGCTTGGAGCGGTGCAGGCCCATGATGCCCAGCGAGGTGACGGACTTGCCGGAGCCGGACTCGCCGACGATGCCGAGGGTGCGCCCCTTGTGGAGGTCGAAGCTGACCCCGTCCACCGAGCGGACCAGGCCGTCGTCGGTGTCGAAGTGGATCCGCAGGTCGCGGACCGAGAGGAAGGGGTCGCCGGACGGGGTCTGCGCGGCGTCCGCCGGGGACTTCTGGAGGTCGGTCACGAGAGCCTCACCCGGGGGTCGACGAGCGCGTACAGGAGGTCGACCACGAGGTTGCAGGCGACGATGAAGAAGGCGGCGAGCAGGGTGACGCCGAGGATCTTGGGCAGGTCGTTGTCGGAGATCGCCTGGACGGCGAACTGGCCGACGCCCTGGAGCGAGAAGACCTGCTCGGTGATCAGCGCGCCGCCGAGCAGCAGCCCGAGGTCCATGCCGAAGATCGTGACGATCGGGGTGAGCGCGGCGCGCAGCCCGTGCCGGGTGACGACCTTGCGCTCGACCAGGCCCTTGGCCCGGGCGGTGCGGATGTAGTCCTCGCTCATGGTCTCCAGCATTCCGGCGCGGGTGAGCCGGGCGTAGAGCGCGGAGTAGAGGAAGGCCAGCGAGATCCAGGGCAGGATCAGGTTGCGGGCCCACATCAGCGGGTTGTCGGTGAGGTTCACGTACTGCAGGTTGTCCAGGATCGGCCACTCGTAGCTGAACAGCGTGAGCAGCAGCGCGCCGGTGAAGAAGACCGGCAGCGAGACGCCGGCGAGCGCGACGCCCATGGAGAGCCGGTCGAAGATCGAGCGCGGCTTGAGCGCGGAGACGACGCCGGTGGCGACGCCGGAGACCAGCCAGAGCACCGCCGCACCGGCGGCGAGCGACATGGTGACCGGGATCCGCTTGGTCAGCTCGGGCCAGACCTCCAGGTGGTTCTTGAAGGAGTAGCCGAAACAGGGCACGTGACAGGTGGCCGGTTCCGGGCCGAACGTGTACTCGGCGCCGCTGACCAGCCCCTTGAGGAAGTGCCAGTACTGGGTGTACAGCGGCTGGTCGAAGCCGAGGTTCTGCTTGACCGCGGCGATCGCCTCGGGCGACGGGTTCTTCCCGATGTACTGGGCGGCCAGTTGGTCGGCCGTCTCTCCGGCGAGTCGCGGGAGCAGGAAGAAGATCGCGAAGGTGACCACGCTGACGACCAGCAGCAAAATCGCCGCCGCGATGATCCTGCGGATGATGTAGGCAAACACAGTTGGGCGGCTCCGGCGGCCCCCCCCCCGCCGGGGCACTAGCGCCGGCGGCCGGGGCCCCCGCCAAAACCAAGCCTAAGGGGTTCGGAGCCACGCGCGTAC
>NZ_JBSHAP010000142.1:0-23351 GCF_053611565.1 Kitasatospora sp. NPDC054795 | reverse complement strand
GAGGACGGGCCGTTGAACGCGGCCACCGAGATCCGGCCGCCGAAGCCGCCGATCAGCCCCTCGGCGGCCTCCTGGCCGACCGCCAGCGACACCATCCCGCCGCCACCGGCCAGTTCGATCAGCGCCCGGCTGCGCAACGCGACCACCCGGGCGCCGTCCTCCACGGACAGCGCACCAGCCACCACCGCCGCGGCGATCTCACCCTGCGAGTGACCGATCACCGCCGACGGCTCCACACCGTGCGCCCGCCACACCTCCGCCAGCGACACCATCACGGCCCACAGCACCGGCTGGACCACGTCCACCCGGGACAGCAGCTCCTCGTCGTCCAGGGCCACGGTGAGCGACCAGTCGATGTACGGCGCCAGCGCCGCCTCGCACTCGGCCAACCTGGCCGCGAACACCGGTGCGGTGGCGGCCAGTTCACGCCCCATGCCGAGCCACTGCGAGCCCTGGCCCGGGAAGACGAACACCACGTCGCCGGGGACCGCCCGGCCCTTCACGACGCCCTCGCCGTCGAGGGTGCCCAGGCCGTCCAGCAGGGCGGCCCGGTCGGCGCCCAGCACCACGGCGCGGTGTTCCAGGGCGGCCCGGGACAGCAGCGAGCGGGCCACCTCCGGCCCCGCGAGCTCGGGGCGCCCGGCCGCGAACTCCCGCAGCCGCTCGGCCTGCTCGGTGAGCGCGGCCGGGGTACGGCCCGACAGCAGCCAGGGCTGCGGGCCCTCGGCGGCCTCGGGCTCCACGGTCCCGACGACCGGCACGGACTCCAGGATGACGTGGGCGTTGGTGCCGCTGATGCCGAAGGAGGACACCGCCGCGCGGCGCGGCCGGTCGAGCTCCGGCCACGGCCGGGCCTCGGTGAGCAGCTCCACCGCCCCGGCCGACCAGTCCACGTGCGGGGACGGCGCGTCCACGTGCAGGGTGGCGGGCAGCAGGCCGTTGCGCAGCGCCTGCACCATCTTGATCACGCCCGCCACGCCGGCGGCGGCCTGGGCGTGGCCGATGTTGGTCTTCACCGAGCCGAGCCAGAGCGGCTCACCGGCGCGCTCCTGGCCGTAGGTCGCGAGCAGCGCCTGGGCCTCGATCGGGTCGCCGAGCCGGGTGCCGGTGCCGTGCGCCTCGACGGCGTCCACCTCGGCGGCGGTCAGTCCGGCGTTGGCCAGGGCCTGCCGGATCACCCGCTGCTGGGCGGGCCCGTTGGGCGCGGCGAGGCCGTTGGAGGCGCCGTCCTGGTTGATCGCGCTGCCGCGGATCACCGCGAGCACCTGGTGGCCGTTGCGGCGGGCCTCGGACAGCCGCTCCAGCACCAGGATGCCGACGCCCTCGGCCCAGGAGGTGCCGTCGGCGGCGGCCGCGAAGGCCTTGCACCGGCCGTCGGCCGCCAGGCCGTTCTGCTTGTCGAACTCGGCGAACACCCCCGGGGAGACCATCACGGCGACACCGCCGGCCAGCGCCAGCTCGCACTCGCCGCGGCGCAGCGACTGGGCGGCCAGGTGCAGGGCGACCAGCGAGGAGGAGCAGGCCGTATCCACGGTGACCGCGGGGCCCTCCAGGCCGAAGGTGTACGCGATCCGGCCGGACAGCACGCTGCTGACGGTGCCGGTGAGCAGGTGGCCCTCGACGTTGGCGGGCATCTCCATGCCGAGGCCGTAGCCGGAGGCGGAGGCGCCGATCACCACGCCGGTGGACGAGTGGCCGAGGGAGTACGGGTCGATGCCGGCGTTCTCGAACGCCTCCCAGGCCGTCTCCAGCACCAGGCGCTGCTGCGGGTCCATCGCGAGGGCCTCGCGCGGCGAGATGCCGAACATGCCGGCGTCGAAGTCGGTGGCGTCCTCGACGAAGCCGCCGCGCCGGACGTAGCCGCCGCCCTCGGGCCAGCCGCGGTCGGTGGGGAAGCCTGTGACGCCGTCCCGGCCCTCGGTGACCATCGCCCACAGCTGCTCGGCCGAGCGGACCCCGCCCGGGTAGCGGCAGCTCATGCCGACGATCGCGATCGGCTCGTCGTCCGCCGCGGCCGCCACCGGGCGCGCCGGCCGGGCCTCGTCGGGGGTGCCGAACAGCTCGCCGAGCAGGTACTCGGTCAGCGCGGCCGGCGTCGGGTGGTCGAAGACCAGCGTCGCCGCCAGCTTCAGGCCGGTCTCCGCGCCGAGCCGGTTGCGCAGCTCCACGGCGGTCAGCGAGTCGAAGCCCAGGTCGCGGAAGGCGCGTCGCGGCGCCACCGCCTCGGTCGTCGGGCGTCCCAGCACCAGCGCGGTGCGGTCCCGGACCACCTCCAGCAGCAGCCGGGACCGCTCGCCCTCGGGGGCGGCGGCGAGCGAGTCCCGCAACTCCGAGGAGGGGGCGGACGATCCGGTGTCCCCGGCCGCGTCGGCCCGGTCGGCCAGGCCGCTCAGCAGCGGGCTGGGCCGGCCGGAGACGAAGGCGGGCCCGAACCGCTCCCAGTCGACGTCCGCGACGGCCACGCAGCCCTCGTCCCGGTCGACGACCCCGGCCAGCGCCCGGATCGCCGCCGTACGGTCCAGCGCGGACAGGCCGCGGCGGCGCAGGTACTCCTCGAAGCCGGCGTCCGCGGCCATGCCGGCCTCGGCCCACGGGCCCCAGGCGACCGAGGTCCCGGCCAGGCCGCGGGCCCGTCGGGCCTCCACCAGCGCGTCCAGGAAGGCGTTCCCGGCCGCGTAGGCGCCCTGGCCGCCGCTGCCCCAGGTGGCGGCGATGGAGGAGAAGACCACGAACAGGTCGACGTCGCCGGCCAGTTCGTCCAGGAGCGCGGCCCCGGCGGCCTTGCCGCCGATCACCTCGGCGACGGCCTCGGCGTCGGTGTCCATCAACGGTCCCGGCGCGCCGACCCCGGCGGTGTGCACCACGCCGCTCAGCGGGTGGTCGGCCGGGATCCCGGCCAGCAGCCCGGACAGCGCCTCCCGGTCGGTCACGTCGCAGGCGGCGACGGTCACCCGGGTGCCCAGCGCGGTCAGTTCGGCCACCAGCTCGTCCGCTCCCGGCGCGGCCGGGCCGCGGCGGCTGGTCAGCAGCAGGTGGGGCACGCCCCGCCCGGCCAGCCAGCGCGCCACGTCCCCGCCGAGGGCACCCGTGCCACCGGTGATCAGGACGGTGCCGTCGGTGCTCCACTCCGCCGCGGGCGCCCCGGGCAGCGGTGCCCGGACCACCCGGCGGCCGAGCACCCGCGCCCCGCGCAGGGCCAGCTGGTCCTCCCCGCCCGCGCCCGCGAGCAGCGCCGCCAGCCGGCGGCCCTCCTCGGCGGTGACGGTCTCCGGCAGGTCGACCAACCCGCCCCAGCGGCCGGGGTGTTCGAGCGCCGCGACCCGGCCGAGGCCCCACAGCAGGGACTGCTCGGGGGCCGGCGACCGGTCCTCGTCCCCGGTCGACACCGCGCCCCGGGTCAGGCACCAGAGCGGAGCCTGCGAGCCCGCGTCCCCGAGTGCCTGGACCAGCAGCAGCAGGGCGCCGAGGTCGGCGGGCACCGGAAGGCCCGCGGCGGCCGAACCGGCAACGAACACCACGCCGGCGAGGTCCTCGGCGGCCAACCGCCCGGCGAGGGCAGGCCGGTCTCCGGTCAGCGGCAGCCGGGTGACCCGCGCACCGGCGGCCAGCAGCGCGGCGGCCACGTCCTCGGCGGCCGCGGACTCGTCCGCGGTGGCGAGCAGCCAGGTGCCGTTCGGCCCGGCGGCGTCCGGCAGCGGCAGCGGCTGCCACTCCACCCGGTAGCGCCAGGAGTCGACCACCGCCTCCTGGCGGCGCGAGCGCCGCCAGGCGGAGAGCGCCGGGACGACGCCGTCCAGCACCTCCGGGGTGTCCGACAGCCGCAGGGTGGCGGCCAGCTCCGGGACGTCGGCGCGCTCCACGGCCGCCCAGAAGCGGGCGTCCTCGGCCGAGCCGGGCGCGTCGAGCGGGACGTCGGGCCAGTAGCGCTCGCGCTGGAAGGCGTACGTCGGCAGGTCGAGCCGGCGGCCGGCCGACAGCACGGACCGCCAGTCGAGTTCGGTGCCGCTCGTCCACAGGGTGGCGAGCGCGGTCAGCGCGGTCTCGGACTCCGCGCGGTCACGGCGCATCAGCGGGGCGGCCACGCCCTCGGCGAGCTGCTGCCCGACCAGGCCCGACAGCACGGCGTCCGGGCCCAGCTCGACGTAGCGGGTCACGCCCTCGCGGTGCAGGGCCTCGACGCCGTCGGCGAAGCGGACGGCGTCGCGGACCTGCCGCACCCAGTAGTCGGGGGTGGACAGCAGGCCGGGCTCGGCGAGTTCGCCGGTCAGGTTGGAGACGACCGGGATCTGCGGCTCGGCGAAGGTCAACCCACCGAGTACGGCGGCGAATTCGGCAAGCATCGGCTCCATCAGCGCCGAGTGGAAGGCGTGCGAGACCGTCAGCCGACGGGCCTTGCGACCCTCGGCCGACCAGCGCGCGGCGTACTCCTCGACCACGTCCGCCGATCCGGAAACCACCACGGAGGCAGGCCCGTTGACGGCCGCCACATCCAGCCGGTCGCCGATCGCGTCACGGATCTCGGCCTCGGCGGCCTGCACCGCCAGCATCGCGCCGCCCTCGGGCAGCGCGTCCATCAGCCGGCCCCGCGCCGCCACCAGCTCACAGGCGTCCGCCAGCGAGAACACGCCCGCCACATGGGCGGCCGCCACCTCACCGATCGAGTGCCCGAGCAGGAAATCGGCCGTCACGCCCCAGGATTCGAGCAGCCGGTACGAAGCGACCTCGACCGCGAACAGCCCGGCCTGCGCCCACACCGTACGGTCCAGATCCTCCGCGCCCTCGAAGACGACCTCCCGCACCGACCGCCCGAGCCTCCCGTCCAGCTCCGCGCAGACCGCGTCGAAAGCCGCCGCGAACACCGGGAACGCCTCGTACAGCTCCCGGCCCATCCCGACCCGCTGCGCACCCTGCCCAGTGAACAGGAACGCCGTCCGCCCCTCCACCGCGACACCCGCGACCACGCCGCCCGTCGGACGACCGTCCGCCAGCGCGCCGAGGCCGTCCAGCAGCCCCTCACGGCCACCGGTGCCCAGCACCACCGCGCGGTGGGCCAGCGCGGCCCGGGTCGTCGCCAGGGACCACGCCGCGTCGCCCGCGTCCACGTCCGGCCCGAACCGCTCGGCCAGCCGCGCCGCTTGGCCCCGCAGCGCCTGCGGGCTCTGCGCCGACACCGGCCACGCCACCGGGCGGACGCCCTGCCCGGGCGCCTCCGGCTCCGTCCGCGGCTCGGCCTCGGCCGGGCTCTCCTCGATGAGCACATGGGCGTTGGTACCGCTGACACCGAACGCGGAGACACCGATCCGCCGGGTCCGCTCCGCCTGCGGCCAGGGCCGGGCCTCGGTCAGCAGCTCGACGCCGCCGCCCGTCCACTCGACGTGCGGGGTGGGCGCGTCCACGTGCAGGGTCGCCGGGAGCACGCCGTTGCGCAGCGCCAGCACGCTCTTGATCACGCCGACCGCGCCGGCGGCGGCCTGGGTGTGGCCGACATTGGACTTCAGCGAGCCGAGCAGCAGCGGCCGGTCGGCCGTGCGGCCCCGGCCGTAGACGGCCTGCAGCGCCTCGGCCTCGATCGGGTCGCCGAGGCGGGTTCCGGTGCCGTGCGCCTCCACGGCGTCCACGTCGGCCGCCTCCAGCCGGGCGTTGGCCAGCGCCTGCCGGATCACCCGCTCCTGCGAGGGACCGTTCGGCGCCGTCAGACCGTTGGACGCACCGTCCTGGTTGACCGCGCTGCCCCGTACCACCGCCAGCACCTCGTGCCCGTTGCGGCGGGCGTCGGAGAGCCGTTCCAGCAGCAGGACGCCGACGCCCTCGGACCAGCCGGTGCCGTCCGCCGCCGCCGCGAAGGACTTGCAGCGGCCGTCGGCGGCCAGGCCGCCCTGCTTGCCGAACTCGGCGAAGGCTGCCGGGGTGCTGATCACCGCGACGCCGCCGACCAGGGCCAGGCCGCACTCTCCCTGGCGCAGCGACTGGACCGCCAGGTGCAGCGCCACCAGCGCGGAGGAGCACGCGGTGTCCACGGTGACGGCCGGGCCCTCCAGCCCGAACACGTACGAGAGCCGGCCGGAGAGCACCCCGCTCGCGGTGCCGGTCAGGTGGTATCCCGCGGTGTTCTCCGGGAGCCGTCCGGCTCCGTCGTAGCCGGACGGGGAGGCGCCGACGAAGACGCCGGTCGCCGTGCCGGCCACCGAGTGGGGATCGATGCCCGCCCGTTCGAAGGTCTCCCAGGCGACCTCCAGCAGCAGCCGCTGCTGCGGGTCCATCGCCAGCGCCTCGCGCGGGTTGATGCCGAACAGCTCGGCGTCGAACCCGGTCGCGTCGCCGAGGAAGCCGCCCCGGCGGGCGTAGTCGCGGCTGCCGGGGAAGGACTCCTCCCAGCCGCGGTCGGTCGGGAACCCGCCGATCGCGTCGGTGCCGTCCGCGACCAGCCGCCACAGGTCCTCCGGGCCGGTGACGCCGCCCGGCAGCCGGCAGCCCAGCGCGACGATCGCGATCGGCTCGCGGGCCGCCGCCTGGATCTCCCGGTTCTGCCTGCGCAGGCGCTCGACCTCCTTGAGGGAGGCCCGAAGTGCTTCGACCGCCTTGTCACCGCGGGTGTTCATCGATTTCTCCATGGCTCAGGCGTCGTCTCGTTCGGTGTTCAGGGCCATCTCGATCAGCGCGTCGGCGTCCAGATCGTCCAGGTCGTCAAGGCCGTCCTCGTCGTCCGGCACGTCCGGCACGTCCGGCCGGTCCGGACCGTCGGGCCCGTCGGGTGTGCCGGGTGTGCCCGACGGCGCCGGGTCCGCCAGGCTCAGCAGGGTGTCCATCAGTCCGGCCTCCCGCAGCCGCTCGATCGGGATGGCCGCCAGCGCCGCGCGGACCGCCGCCTCGTCCGACACGGCGGGCCCCTCCTCGGTCAGGACGCCCAGCTCCTCGCCGAGGAAGGCGGCCACCCGCTGGGGGGTGCGGTGGTTGAACACCAGGCTCGGCGGCAGGCGCAGGCCGGTCACCCGGCTCAGCCGGTTGCGCAGCTCGACCGCGGTCAAGGAGTCGAAGCCGAGGTCCTTGAACGCCTGGCCGGCCGTGACGGAGCGGCCGTCCTGGTAGCGCAGCACGGTGGCCGCCTCGGCCCGCACCACGTCGACCAGGATCTGCGGGCGCCGGCGCGGCGGCGCCGCCGCCAGCCGGGCGGCGAGGGCGGACGCCTCGTCGGCGTCTTCCGCCGCGGCCGGCTCCGCGCTCGCGGCCGCCGCCGGCTCGTCCAGCAGTTCGTGCAGCAGCGGGCTGGGCCGGGCGGAGGTGAACGCCGCGCCGAAGACCTCCCAGTCCACGTCGGCCACGGTCAGACCGCTCTCCGCCCGGTCGACGGCCTGGGCGAGGGCCTGAACGCCGAGTTCGGGATCCATCGGGGTGACGCCGCGGCGCAGCAGGCCGCCGGTGTCCCCGCTGACGGCCAGTCCGGCGCCCGCCCACGCTCCCCAGGCCACCGAGGTGCCGGCCAGGCCGCGGGCCCGGCGGTGCTCCACCAGTGCGTCCAGGAAGGCGTTGCCCGCCGCGTACGCGCCCTGTCCGCCGCCGCCCCAGACCGCGGCGATCGAGGAGAAGACGACGAACTGCTCCAGGTCGAGCCCGGCGGTCAGCTCGTGCAGGTGCACCGCTCCCCCGAGCTTCGCGGCCAGCACCGCGTCGAGCCGGTCGGCGTCGGCCTCGTCCAGCCGGCCCAGGCCGTCGACCCCGGCGGCGTGCAGCACGGCGGTCAGCGGCAGGTCCTGCGGCACGGCGGCCAGCACGCGGGCCAGGGCGTCGCGGTCGGCCACGTCGCACGCGGCGAGGGTGACCCGGCTGCCGTACCCGGCCAGTTCGGCCGCGAGTTCCCGCGCGCCCGGGGTGTCCGCCCCGCGCCGGCCGAGCAGCACCAGGTGCGCGGCGCCGCGCCGGGCCAGCCACCGGGCGGAGTCGGCGCCGAGCGCGCCCAGCCCACCGGTCACCAGGACCGTTCCGGTGGGCCGCCAGCCCTCGGGCGCCGGAACGGCGGTGTCCAGCGGGGCGCGCACCAGCCGGCGGGCCAGCAGGCCCGTCCCGCGGATCGCGACCTGGTCCTCACCGGGGTCCTCGCCGAGCAGGACGGTCAGCAGGTCGGCGGCACGGGCGTCCACAGTGACCGGAAGGTCGACCAGGCCGCCCCAGCGCTCCGGGTTCTCCAGCGCGGCCACCCGGCCGAGGCCCCAGACGGACGCCTGGGCCGGGCTGTCCAGCGGATCGTCCCCGCCGGTGCGGACGGCGCCCCGGGTGGCCACCCAGAGCGGCGCCTCGATCCCCGCGCGGCCGAGCGCCTGAAGCAGGGCCACGGTGCCGGCGGTGCCCTCGGGCAGCGCCGATCCGGGCAGCGCGGAGCCGACCGCGGCGGTCAGCGACAGGACCCCGGAGACCTCACCCGCCGCTCCGGCCGCCTCGGCGAGCCGGGCGGCCAGCGCGTCCCGGCCGGTGCCCGGGTCGACCACGACGGTGACCTCGGCCCCGGCGGACCGGAGCGCGGCCGTGGCCCACTCGGTCAGCTCGGAGTCCTGCGGCGCGACGACCAGCCAGCCGCCGTCCAGCAGCCCCGTGGCGGGCAGACCGGTCAGCGGCGTCCAGTCGACGCGGTAGCGCCAGCCGTCGATCGTCGCGTCCCGGCGGCGCCGGGTCCGCCACGCGGCGAGCGCGGGCACGACCGGGTCCAGCGCCTGCGGGCCGAGGTCCAGCGTGTCGGCCAGCTCCGCGAGGTCGCCGCGTTCCACGGCGGCCCAGAACCCGGCCTCCGCCGGGTCCGCCGGGTCGGCGTCCTGCGGCTTGCCGGCCGGGGCCTGGACCGGGTCCGGCCAGTAGCGGTCCCGTTGGAAGGCGTAGGTCGGCAGCGGAAGGTGATGGGCCGTGGGCAGCAGCGCGGACCAGTCGATCGCGGCACCCGCCGTCCAGAGCGCGGCCAGCGCGGTCAGGACGGTCTCGCGGCCGTCCCGGTCCTTGCGCAGCAGCGGCACGCCGACCGCGTCGGGGGCGCTCTGCGCGGCGAGCGCGGTCAGCACGCCGTCGGGGCCGAGCTCGACGTAGCGGGTCATGCCCTCGCGGTGCAGGGCCTCGACGCCGTCGGCGAAGCGGACGGCCTCACGGACCTGGCGCACCCAGTAGTCGGGGGTGGACAGCAGGCCGGGCTCGGCGAGTTCGCCGGTCAGGTTGGAGACGACCGGGATCCTCGGCTCGGCGAAGGTCAACCCACCGAGTACGGCGGCGAATTCGGCGAGCATCGGCTCCATCAGCGCCGAGTGGAAGGCGCGCGAGACCGTCAGCCGACGGGTCTTGCGACCCTCGGCCTTCCAGCGCGCCGCGAACTCCTCCACCGCCTCGACCGGACCGGAAACCACCAGCGAGGTCGGGCCGTTGACGGCCGCCACGTCCAGCCGGCCGCCGATCGCCTCGCGGACCTCGGCCTCGGTCGCCTGCACGGCGAGCATCGCGCCGCCGCTCGGCAGCGCGTCCATCAGCCGGCCGCGCGCCGCCACCAGGGCGCACGCGTCCGCGAGCGAGAACACGCCCGCCACCTGGGCGGCGGCGATCTCACCGATCGAGTGCCCGAGCAGGAACTCCGGTGCCACGCCCCAGGATTCGAGCAGCCGGAACGAGGCGACCTCGACCGCGAACAGCCCGGCCTGCGCCCACACCGTACGGTCCAGGTCCTCGGTGCCCTCGAACACCACGTCCTTCACCGGCCGGTCCAGCAGCAGGTCGAACTCCGCGCAGACCGCGTCGAAGGCCGCCGCGAAGGCGGGGAAGGCCTCGTACAGCTCCCGGCCCATCCCGACCCGCTGCGCACCCTGACCGGTGAACAGGAACGCCGTTCGGCCCTCCGTCGCGACACCGGAGACGACCCCGCCCGCGGACCGCCCGTCCGCCAGCGCGGCCAGACCGTCCAGCAGTGCCGCCCGGTCGTCGCCGAACACCACCGCACGGTGCTCCAGCGCGGCCCGGGAGAGCAACGTCGACGCCACCTCCACCGGCCCGAACTCGGGCTCCCCGCCGATGAATTCCGCCAGCCGCCCGGCCTGCGCCGCCAGCGCGCCGGTCGAGCGTCCCGACACGAGCCAGGGCAGCACGCCCCGTGCGGTCTCCGTCTCCTCGACCGCCACCGCCGGAGCGGCCTCCAGGATCACATGGGCGTTGGTGCCGCTGATCCCGAAGGAGGACACGCCCGCGCGACGCGGGCGACCGGCCTCCGGCCACGGCCGGGCCTCGGTCAGCAGCTCCACCGCGCCCGCCGACCAGTCCACCTCGGAGGTCCGCTGCTCCGCGTGCAGGGTGGCCGGCAGCACGCCGTGCCGCAGCGCCTGCACCATCTTGATCACACCCGCCACACCGGCCGCCGCCTGGGTGTGCCCGATGTTCGACTTGATCGAGCCCAGCCACAGCGGCTCACCGTTGCGGCCCTGGCCGTAGGTGGCCAGCAGCGCCTGCGCCTCGATCGGGTCGCCCAGGCTGGTGCCGGTGCCGTGCGCCTCGACGGCGTCGACGTCGGCGGCCGACAGCCCGGCACTCGCCAGCGCCTGACGGATCACCCGCTGCTGAGCCGGACCGTTCGGGGCGGTGAGGCCGTTGGAGGCGCCGTCCTGGTTGACCGCGCTGCCGCGCACCACCGCCAGCACCTCGTGCCCGAGCCGCCGGGCGTCCGACAGCCGCTCCACGACCAGCACGCCGACGCCCTCACCCCAGCCCGTACCGTCCGCGCCGGCCGCGAAGGGCTTGCAGCGGCCGTCCGCCGCCAGCCCGCCCTGCCGGGCGAACTCGGTGAACACCCCGGAGCCGGTCATCACCGTCACACCGCTCGCGAGCGCCAGGTCGCACTCGCCGGAGCGCAGTGCCTGCGCCGCGAGGTGCAGCGCGACCAGCGAGGACGAGCAGGCCGTGTCCACGGTCATCGCCGGGCCCTCCAGCCCGAACGCGTACGCCACCCGGCCGGACAGGACGCTGGTCGCGCCACCGGTCAGCCGGTGACCCTCGGTGTCCTGGGGCAGGTCCACGTCGACGCCGTAGTAGGACGGCGCGGCGCCGGCGAAGACGCCGATCTGCTCGCCCTTGAGCGCCCTGGGATCGAGGCCGGCGGATTCGAAGGCCTCCCAGGAGGCCTCCAGCAGCAGCCGCTGCTGCGGGTCCATCGCCAGCGCCTCGCGCGGCGAGATCCCGAACAGGCCGGCGTCGAAGTCCGCGACGCCGTCGACGAAGCCCCCGAGGGTGGCGTAGGCGCCGGACTGCCCGGTGAGGTCCCAGCCGCGGTCGGCCGGGAACCGCACGATCCCGTCCCCGCCCGTGGAGACCAGTCGCCACAGGTCGGCCGGGGAGGCCACGTGGCCGGGGAAGCGGCAGGACATGCCGACGATGGCGATCGGCTCGCCGGGGTCGGCGACGGCAGCCGTCGCGCGGGGCCGGCCGGCCTCCTCGGCCGCGCCGAGCAGCAGGGTGGCGAGGAAGTCCGCGAGGGCCGCGGCCGTCGGGTAGTCGAACACCAGGGTGGCGGGCAGCCGCCGGCCGGTGGCGGTGTTCAGCCGGTTGCGCAGTTCCACCGCGGCCAGCGAGTCGACGCCGAGGTCCTTGAACGCCTGCTGCGGCCCGACCGCCTCGGCACCCGCGTGGCCGAGCACGGTGGCCGTGTTCGTCCGGACCACGTCGAGCAGCAGCTGCCGCCGCTCGCCGTCCTCCAGGCCCCGGAGGCGGCGTTCCAGCGTGGCCTGCCCGCCCGTCACCGGGCCGTCGGCGGCCTGCCGCAGGGTGGGGCGGACCAGGCCGCGCAGCAGGGACGGCGGCTCGGCGCCCGAGGCGCGGGCGGCCGCGAGGTCGAGCGGGACCGGCAGCAGGTGCGCGGCGGGCAGGGCGACCGCGCGATCGTGGAGGGCCAGTCCGAGCTCGGCGGTCAGCGTGCCGGAGAGCCGGTCGCCGCTGGTCACGGTGGAACCCTCGGCGAGGTGCCCGGTGAGGGCGCTGGCCTTCGCCCACAGGCCCCAGCCGAGCGACTGCGCGGGCAGGCCGTGCGCCCGGCGGTGCGCGGCGAGGGCGTCCAGGAAGGCGTTGGCGGCCGCGTAGTTGGCCTGGCCGCCGGTGCCGAAGGTCCCCGCGGCGGAGGAGTAGAGCACGAACGCGGCCAGGTCGGCGTCGGCGGTGAGCTCGTGCAGGTTGACGGCCGCGTCCACCTTGGGACGCAGCACCGCGTCGAGCCGGGCCGGGGTGAGCGCACCGAACACGCCGTCGTCCAGGACGCCCGCGGTGTGCACCACGCCGGTGAGCGGGTGCTCGGCGGGGATCGCGGCGAGCACCGCGGCCAGCGCCTCGCGGTCGGCGGCGTCGCAGGCCACGACGGTCGCCTCGGCGCCCAGGTCCCGCAGTTCGGCGACCAGCTCCGCGGCGCCGGGCGCCTCCGGGCCCTGACGGCTCAGCAGGAGAAGGTGCCGCACGCCGCGCCCGGCCGCCAGGTGGCGGGCCAGCAGCCCGCCCAGGGTGCCGGTGCCACCGGTGATCAGGACGGTGCCCTCGGGATCGAGCGGCGCCGGGACGGTGAGGACGTTCTTGCCGATGTGCTTGGCCTGGCCGATGTGCCGGAAGGCCTCGACGGCGTTGCGCACGTCCCAGACCGTGGTCGGCAGGTCGTGCAGCGCGCCGGCGTCGAACAGGGCGATGACCTCGGCGAGGATCTCGCCCATCCGCACCGGTCCGGCCTCGCCGAGGTCGAAGGCGCGGTAGCGGACGTCCTCGCGCGGGAGGTCGGTGCGGACGTCGGCCTTGCCCATCTCCAGGAAGCGGCCGCCGGGCGCGAGCAGGCGCAGCGAGGCGTCGACGAACTCGCCGGCCAGCGCGTTGAGCACGACGTCCACGCCGCGTCCGCCGGTGGCGGCCCGGAAGGACTCCTCGAAGTCCAGGTCGCGGGAGGAGGCGATGCGGGAGTCGTCGAGGCCCTGGGCTCGCAGCACGTCCCACTTGCCGGCGCTGGCCGTGCCGTAGACGTCGAGGCCCAGGTGCCGGCCGAGCTGGACGGCGGCCATGCCGACGCCCCCGGCCGCGGCGTGCACCAGCACGGACTCGCCGGGCCGGACGTCGGCCAGGTCGCGCAGCCCGTAGTAGGCCGTCGCGAACACCAGCGGGACGGCGGCGGCCCGGCCGAAGGTCCAGCCGTCGGGGATGCGGGCCAGCAGGTCGCGGGCCGTGACCGCGGTGGCGGCGATGCCGCCGGAGAAGAAGCCGAACACCCGGTCGCCGGGGGCGAGATCGGTGACGCCGGGGCCGGTCCCGACCACCACGCCGGAGGCCTCGGCGCCCATCGGCGCGCGCTCCGGGTACATGCCGAGCGCGAGCAGCACGTCGCGGAAGTTCACGCCGGCGGCGCGGACGGCGACCCGCACCTCGCCGGGGCCGAGCGGCCGGTCGGCGTCCGGCGCGGGGACCAGGGCGAGGTTCTCCAGCGTCCCGGGGCCGAGGGTGTCCAGGCGCCAGGCCTCCCGGCCGGACGGTACGGCGAGCGTGTCCGAGGGCCGGGCCAGCCGGGCGGCGAGGACGGCGCCGTCGCGGACGGCCAGCACCGGCTCGTCGCCGTGGGCGGCGACCGGGCACCAGTCGTCGGCCGGGGCCTCGCCGTCCAGGTCGACCAGCACGATCCGGCCGGGGTTCTCGGTCTGCGCGGAGCGGACCAGGCCCCGGACCGCGGCGGCGACCAGGTCGACCGGCTCCTGGCCGACGGCGACGGCACCACGGGTCACGACCACCAGCCGGGTGTCCGCCAGCCGCACCTCGGCCAGCCAGGCCTGGAGGTCCGTCAGGAGGCGGCCCGCCGTCTCCCGCACCCTGGCCGGCAGGTCGACGGCCTCGGCGGCCGTGACGGGGACGGGCAGCACGACGGCCTGCGGCACCGGGCGTCCGTCGTCGAGCGCGGCGACCAGCTCGGCGATCCCGGCGTACCGGGGCGCGCCGAGCGGCGGGACGGCGGGCGCGGGGGTGTCCGCGCCGCCCGGGGTGGGCGCACCGAGCACGGCCCAGGTCGCGGGCCCTGCACCGGTGGCGCCCGCCGGCGTGACCGGGGTCCAGTCCAGCGCGAACAGCGCCTCGGCGACGGCCGGGCCGACGGCGGGGCGCAGCTGCTCGGCCTCGACCTCCCGCAGCACCAGGGACTCGATGGTCATGACGGGCGCCCCGGTGCCGTCGGCGACGCTCAGCGCCACGCCGTCGGCGGTCACGGTCAGGGTCACCCGCAGCACGGCGGCACCGGCCGCGTGCAGCCGGACGCCGGTCCAGGCGAACGGCATCCGGGCGGCCCGGTGGGCGTCCACGGCGGCGGAGAAGCCGACCGCGTGCAGCGCGGCGTCCAGCAGCGCGGGGTGCAGGCCGTACGCCTGCGCCTGACCGGCGGCGGCCTCGGGGAGCAGCACCTCGGCGTGGACGCTGTCGCCGTCGCTCCAGGCCGCGTGCAGGCCCTGGAACACCGGTCCGTAGCCGTAGCCGACGGCCGTCAGGCGGTCGTAGAAGCCGTCGAGGTCGACGGGCTCGGCCCCCACGGGCGGCCAGGTCCCGGCAACGGCGGAGCCGTCGGCGGCCGGGGTGGCGGAGCCGTCGGCGGCCGGGGCGGCCGCGCCCGCCGGGGAGAGCACCCCGGTCGCGTGGCACACCCACGCGGAGTCCGCCGCCTCGGAGCGCGACAGGACCTGCACGGTGCGGTCCCCGGCCTCGTCTGCCTCGGAGACGCTCACCTGGACGGCGACGCCGCCCTGCTGCGGCAGCACCAGCGGCGACTGGATCACCAGCTCGCGCAGCACCTCGCAGCCGGCCTCGCGGCCCGCCCTCAGCGCCATCTCCACCAGAGCGGTGCCGGGGACGAGCACGGTCTCCAGGACGGCGTGGTCGGCGAGCCAGGGGTGCACGGCCAGGCTCAGCCGCCCGGTCAGCACCAGTCCCCCGCCGTGCAGGGCGACGACCGCGCCCAGCAGGGGGTGCCGGGCCCCGGTCTGGCCGAGGGCCTTCACGTCGCCCGCCCCGGCGGTCGGCTTCGGCCAGTACCGCTGCCGCTGGAAGGCGTAGGTCGGCAGGTCGAGCCGGCGCCCACCGGTGACGACCAGGGACCAGTCGAGTTCGGTGCCGCTCGTCCACAGGGTGGCGAGCGCGGTCAGCGCGGTCTCGGACTCCGCGCGGTCACGGCGCATCAGCGGGGCGACCACGCCCTCGGCGAGCTGCTGCCCGACCAGGCCCGACAGCACGGCGTCGGGCCCCAGCTCGACGTAGCGGGTGACGCCCCGGCCGTGCAGCGCTTCGACGCCGTCGGCGAAGCGGACGGCCTCGCGGACCTGACGGACCCAGTAGGCCGGCGTGGACAGCAGGCCGGGCTCGGCGAGTTCGCCGGTCAGGTTGGAGAGGACCGGGATCTGCGGCTCGGCGAAGGTCAACCCACCGAGGACGGCGGCGAATTCGGCGAGCATCGGCTCCATCAGCGCCGAGTGGAAGGCGTGCGAGACCGTCAGCCGACGGGCCTTGCGGCCCTCGGCCTTCCAGCGAGCCGCGAACTCCTCGATCGTGTCGACCGGACCCGAAACCACCACGGAGGTCGGGCCGTTGACGGCCGCGACGTCCAGGCGGTCGCCGATCTCCGAACGCACCTCGGCCTCGGCGGCCTGCACCGCCAGCATCGCCCCGCCGCTCGGCAGCGCGTCCATCAGCCGGCCCCGCGCCGCCACCAGCTCACAGGCGTCCGCCAGCGAGAACACGCCCGCCACATGGGCGGCCGCCACCTCACCGATCGAGTGCCCGAGCAGGAAATCGGCCGTCACGCCCCAGGATTCGAGCAGCCGGTACGAAGCGACCTCGACCGCGAACAGCCCGGCCTGCGCCCACACCGTACGGTCCAGATCCTCCGCACCCTCGAAGACGACCTCCCGCACCGACCGCCCGAGCCTCCCGTCCAGCTCCGCACAGACCGCGTCGAAAGCCGCCGCGAACACCGGGAACGCCTCGTACAGCTCCCGGCCCATGCCGACCCGCTGCGCACCCTGACCGGTGAAGAGGAACGCCGTCCGCCCCTCCACCGCGACACCGGTCACTACCCCGCCCGTCGGACGACCGTCCGCCAGCGCGGCCAGGCCGTCCAGCAGCGCCGCCCGGTCGGACCCGAGCAGCACCGCGCGGTGCTCCAGCGCGGCCCGGGAGAACAGCGTCCCCGCCACCTCCACCGGTGCGAACTCCGGCTCCCCGCCGAGGAATTCGGCCAGTCGCCCGGCCTGCGCCGCCAGCGCCTCGGACGATCCGCCCGACACCGGCCACGGCGCCATGCCGTTCGGCGCCGGGGGCTCCTCCACCGGAGCCCCCTCCGCCGAAGCCTCCGGCGCCGACTCCAGGATGACGTGGGCGTTGGTACCGCTGATACCGAAGGAGGACACACCCGCGCGGCGCGGACGGTCCGCCTCCGGCCACGGCCGGGCCTCGGTCAGCAGCTCGACCGCGCCGGTCGTCCAGTCGACGTGCGGGGACGGCGCGTCCGCGTGCAGGGTGGCCGGAAGGACGCCCTGCCGCATCGCCTGCACCATCTTGATGACGCCCGCGACACCGGCCGCCGCCTGGGTGTGGCCGATGTTCGACTTGATCGAACCCAGCCACAGCGGCCGCCCCTCGGGGCGCTCCTGCCCGTAGGTGGCCAGCAGCGCCTGCGCCTCGATCGGGTCGCCCAGGCTGGTGCCGGTGCCGTGCGCCTCGACGGCGTCCACCTCGGCCGCCTCCAGGCGGGCGTTGGCCAGCGCCTGGCGGATCACCCGCTCCTGCGAGGGCCCGTTCGGGGCGGTCAGACCGTTGGACGCACCGTCCTGGTTGACCGCGCTCCCCCGGACCACCGCCAGCACCCGGTGCCCGAGCCGCTGCGCGTCCGACAGCCGCTCCAGCACCAGCACGCCGACGCCCTCGCCCCAGCCCGTGCCGTCCGCGCCCGCCGCGAAGGCCTTGCAGCGGCCGTCCGCCGCCAGCCCGCCCTGCCGGTTGAAGCTGGCATACCCGCCGGGGGTGGACATCACGGTGGCGCCGCCCGCGAGCGCCAGGTCGCACTCGCCGGAGCGCAGCGCGTGCGCCGCGAGGTGCAGGGCGACCAGCGAGGACGAGCAGGCCGTGTCCACGGTGACCGCCGGGCCCTCCAGCCCGAACACGTACGAGAGCCGGCCGGACATCACGCTGGCGGTGGTGCCGGTGGCGATGTGCCCCTCCAGGCCCTCCGGGGAGGCGAGCGCGACCAGGCCGTAGTCCTGGCCGTTGGTGCCCGCGAACACCCCGGTTCGGCTGCCGCGCAGCGCGCGCGGGTTCAGGCCGGCGGCCTCGAAGGCCTCCCAGGAGGCCTCCAGCAGCAGGCGCTGCTGCGGGTCCATGGCGGTGGCCTCGCGCGGGCTGATGCCGAAGAACGCCGCGTCGAACTCGTCGGCGTCGTGGAGGAAGCCGCCCTGTCGGGCGTAGTCGTCGTCCTCGTCCTCGGCCCAGCCCCGGTTGGTCGGGAAGTCGCCGACCGCGTCGGCGCGTTCGGCCACCAGCCGCCACAGCTCGGCGGGCGTCCGCACCCCGCCGGGGAAGCGGCAGCCCATGCCGACGATGGCGATCGGCTCCTGCGCGCGGTCCTCGATGGTGCGGATCCGGCGGTGCGCCTGGCGGAGCTCGCCCGTCACCCACTTCAGATGGTCGAGCAGCTTCTGGTCATCCGCCATGGATCTTCCCCTTCACGAACGGTGCCTCGACGACGATCAAGCCGGGCCCCCGAATTCCTTCCGGATGAGGTCGAGGACCTCATCGGCGCTGGCGTCGTCCAGCGCGTCGTCCGATTGCGTCTCGCCCGTGCCCGCCAGGCGGGCCAGCAGGCCCTGGAGCCGGGCGGCGACGTCCGCCCGTTCCCGCTCGTCGGCGTCGAGCCGCAGCAGCCTGGCCTCCAGCCGGTCCAGGTCCGCCACCAGGTCGACCGTCCGGTCGGCCTCCTCGGGCAGCAGCAGGCTGCCGAGGTGGGCGCCGAGCGCGGTGGGCGTCGGGTGGTCGAACACCAGCGTGGCCGGCAGGTTGAGACCGGTCTCGTGGTGCAGCAGGTTGCGGAACTCCACCGCGATCAGCGAGTCGAACCCGATCGAGCGGAACGCCTGGTCCGGTGCGACGGCCTCGGCGCTGTCGCGGCCGAGGACCGCGGCGGCGCGGGCGCGGACCAGGTCGAGCAGCATCCGCTGCCGCTGCGGGGCGGGCAGCGCAGCGAGTTCCCGGCGCAGCCCGGCGGAGCCGTCGAGCACGACCGTCTCGGCCACCGACGGGGCCAGTGCCGCGAACTCCGCCAGGTCGCGCATCAGCGGGTTCGGCCGCGTCCCGGCGAACCGGGGCGCGAAGGTGGGCCAGTCGATGTCCGCGACCACCAGGTTCGGACGGTCCCCGCCGATCGCCCGGGCCAGGGCCCGGACCGCGGAGCGCGGGTCCATCGCCGGGACCCCGCTGCGGCGCAGCCGGTCCGTCACGACCTGACCGGTGGCCATGCCGTCCTGCGCCCACGGGCCCCAGGCCACCGACACACCGGGCAGGCCCCGGTCGTGCCGGTGCTCCATCCAGGCGTCCAGGAAGGCGTTCGCCGCGGCGTAGTTGCCCTGTCCGGCGCTGCCGACGGTGCCGGCCAGCGAGGAGAACGCCACGAAGAAGTCCAGGTCACCGGTGAGTTCGTCCAGGTGCACCAGTCCGGACGCCTTCGCCGCCAGGACGGTGGCGAACCGCTCCGGAGTGAGGGCGTCGAGCGTGCCGTCGTCCAGGACCCCGGCCGCGTGCACCACGCCGATCAGCGGGGCGTCGGACGGGACCTGCGCCAGCACCGCCGCCAGCGCGTCGCGGTCGGCGGCGTCGCAGGCCGCGACGGTCGCCTCGGCGCCCAGTTCGGCGAGTTCGGCGACGAGTTCGGCGGCGCCGGGCGCCTCCGGGCCGCGGCGGCCGGTCAGCAGCAGCCGGGTGACGCCGGACTCGGCGAGCCAGCGGGCGACCACCGCGCCCAGCGCGCCGGTTCCGCCGGTGACCAGCACCGTGCCGGGGCCGGACGGCACCCACGAGGGCTCCGCCGTACCGTCGGTGGCGTCGACCCGGCCGAGGCGCCGCACGAGGGCCTCGCCCGCGCCGCGCACCGCGACCTGGTCCTCGCCCGGTGCGCCGCCCAGCACGCCGGCCAGGGTCCGGCCGGCCGCCGCGTCCACGGTCTCCGGCAGGTCGACCAGGCCGCCCCAGCGCTGCGGGTGCTCCAGCGCGGCGACCCGGCCGAGGCCCCACACCTGCGCCTGCGCCGGGTCGGCGAGCAGGTCGCCGGGGCCGGTCCGGACGGCGCCGCGGGTGAGCGTCCACAGCGGCGTCTTCAGGTTGGCGTCGCCGAGCGCCTGCACCGTCACCAGGGTGGCGGCCACGGCCGGCGACACGGCGCGGTCGGCGTCCGGGCCGTCGTGGGCGGCGGCCAGCAGCACCGCGCCGGCCACGTCGGGCACGCCCTCGACCGCGGCCAGGAGGCGGGCCGCCAGAGCGGCCCGGTCGGGGTCCGCCGGGTCCAGCACGAGGTCGACGGTGCGCGCCCCGGCGGAGCGGATCGCCGTGCGCACGCCCTCGGCCAGGTCCCGGTCGGTCCCGTCGAGGACCAGCACCAGCCAGCTCCCGTCCAGTTCGGGCTCGGCGACCGGAGCCGGGCTCGGCTTCCAGGTGACCTCGTAGCGCCAGCTGTCGAGCACCGAGTCCCGGCGGCGCAGCCGGCGCCAGGAGGAGAGCGCGGGCAGGATCTCGCCGAGCACCTCGGACCGCTCGCCGAGGCGCAGCGTGCCCGCCAGTTCGGCCAGGTCCTCGCGCTCGACGGCCTCCCAGAACCGGGACTCCACGGCGTCCCCGGACGGCAGCGGCGCGGGCGCCGGGGTCGGCCAGAACCGCTCGTGGTGGAAGGCGTACGTCGGCAGGTCGACCCGCCGGCCGCGCGGCAGGACCGCCGGCCAGTCCACCTCGGCGCCGGCCGTCCAGAGCCGGGCCAGCGCGTGCAGCGCCGTCCCGGCCTCGTTCCGGTCGCGCCGCATCACGGGGGCGAACACGGCCTCGGCGACGGACTGCTGGGCCAGCGCGCAGAGCACGCCGTCGGGGCCGAGCTCGACGTAGCGGGTGACGCCCTCGCGGTGCAGGGTCTCGACGCCGTCGGCGAAGCGGACGGCCTCGCGGACCTGCCGGACCCAGTAGTCGGGGGTGGTGAGGAGGCCGGGTTCGGCGATCCCGCCGGTCAGGTTGGAGACGACCGGGATCCTCGGCTCGGCGAAGGTCAACCCGCCGAGTACGGCGGCGAATTCGGCGAGCATCGGCTCCATCAGGGCCGAGTGGAAGGCGTGCGAGACGGTCAGCCGGCTGGTCTTGCGACCCTCGGCCTTCCAGCGCGCCGCGAACTCCTCCACCGCCTCGGTCGGACCGGAAACCACCAGCGAGGTCGGGCCGTTGACGGCGGCGACGTCCAGGCGGTCGCCGATCGCGTCGCGGATCTCGGCCTCGGTGGCCTGCACCGCCAGCATCGCGCCGCCGCTCGGCAGCGCGTCCATCAGCCGGCCGCGCGCCGCCACCAGGGCGCACGCGTCCGCGAGCGAGAACACGCCCGCCGCCTGGGCGGCCGCGATCTCACCGATCGAGTGCCCGAGCAGGAACTCCGGCTCCACGCCCCAGGATTCGAGCAGCCGGAAGGACGCCACCTCGACCGCGAACAGCCCGGCCTGCGCCCACACCGTACGGTCCAGATCCTCGGCGCCCTCGAACACCACATCCTTCACCGGCCGGTCCAGCAGCAGGTCGAACTCCGCGCAGACCGCGTCGAAGGCCGCCGCGAACACCGGCTGCGCGTCGTACAACTCCCGTCCCATGCCCGCGCGCTGGGCGCCCTGGCCGGTGAACAGGAAGGCCAGGCGGCCCTCCCGCACGGTTCCGGTGACCACGTCCGCCGAGAAGGCCGCCGAGGCGAGGGCCCCGGCGCCGGAGCGCAGCGCGTCCCGGTCGGCGCCGAGCACGACGGCGCGGTGCGCCAGCCCGGCCCGTCCGGTCGCCAGCGACCAGGCCGCGTCCACCGGGTCGTGGCCGGGTTCGGCGTCCAGGTGCGCGGTGAGCCGCTGTGCCTGGGCCCGCAGCGATTCGGCGCTCTGCCCGGAGAGCAGCCACGGCAGACCGCCCGCCGGCGCGCCAGCCGGGGGCTCCACCGCTTCCGCCGACTCCGCCGGGTCCACCGGGGCGGACTCCAGGATGATGTGGGCGTTGGTGCCGCTGATGCCGAAGGAGGAGACACCGGCCCGGCGCGGCCGGTCCAGCTCCGGCCACGGGCGGGACTCGGTGAGTAGTTCCACCGCGCCCGCCGACCAGTCCACCTCGGAGGTCCGCTGCTCCGCGTGCAGGGTGGCCGGCAGCACGCCGTGCCGCAGCGCCTGCACCATCTTGATCACACCCGCCACACCGGCCGCGGCCTGGGTGTGGCCGATGTTGGACTTGATCGAGCCGAGCCAGAGCGGTTCGCCCGCACGCTCCCGGCCGTACGTGGCCAGCAGTGCCTGCGCCTCGATCGGGTCGCCGAGGCGGGTACCGGTGCCGTGCGCCTCGACGGCGTCGACGTCCGCGGCCGTCAGTCCGGCGTTGGCGAGTGCCTGGCGGATCACCCGCTGCTGGGCGGGGCCGTTCGGGGCGGTGAGGCCGTTGGAGGCGCCGTCCTGGTTGACCGCGCTGCCCCGCACCACCGCCAGCACCCGGTGCCCGTTGCGGCGCGCGTCGGAGAGCCGCTCGACCAGCAGCACGCCGACGCCCTCGCCCCAGCCCGTACCGTCCGCGTCCGCCGCGAAGGCCTTGCAGCGGCCGTCGGCCGCCAGGCCGCCCTGGCGGTCGAACTCGCTGAACACGCCCGGCGTGGACATCACGGTGACACCGCCGGCCAGCGCCAGTTCGCACTCGCCCCGGCGCAGCGCCTGCGCCGCGAGGTGCAGGGCGACCAGCGAGGCGGAGCAGGCCGTGTCCACGGTCAGCGCCGGTCCTTCGAGACCGAAGGCGTACGCCACCCGGCCGGAGAGCACCGCCGCCGCGTTGCCGGTGGCGACGTGCCCCTCGACCTTGTCCTCGGCGGCGGCGAGCAGCGTCGGGTAGTCCTGGCCGTTGGTGCCCGCGAAGACGCCCACGGACCGGCCCCGCGCGGACCGCGGGTCCATTCCGGCGGACTCGAAGGTCTCCCAGACCGTCTCCAGCAGCAGGCGCTGCTGGGGGTCCATCGCCAGCGCCTCGCGCGGCGAGATGCCGAACAGCGTGGCGTCGAACTCCGCGACGCCGTCGAGGAAGCCGCCGACGGCCGCGTACGAGCCCGACCGGTCGGCGAGGTCCCACCCGCGGTCGGCGGGGAAGCCGGTCATCGCGTCCCCGTTGCCGGAGAGCAGCGCCCACAGGGCCTCCGGCGTCCGGGCGCCGCCCGGGAACCGGCAGGCCATGCCGACGATCGCGATCGGCTCGTCCTCGGCGGCGACGGACGCGGTGTCCGGCGCCGGCACCGGGTCGGCCGCACCGTACAGCTCGGCGAACAGGAACTCGCCCAGGGCGATCGGCGTCGGGTGGTCGAAGACCAGGGTGGCCGGCAACCGGAGGCCGGTGCGGGCACCGATCAGGTTGCGGAAGGCCACCGCGGTCAGCGAGTCGAAGCCGATGTCGCGGAAGGCCCGGCCCGGTTCGACGCTCGCGCTCGACGCGTGCCCCAGCACCGCGGCCGCGCAGCCGCGGATCAGGTCCAGCAGCGCCCGGTCGCGCTGGGCGGGGGGCAGCTCCGCGAGCCCCTGCGCCCCGGTCGGTTCCGCCCCGGCGTCGTCGGCCCGGTCGGGCCGGTCGGTCCGGGCCGCTTCGGGCAGCTCGGCCAGCAGCGGGCTGGTCCTGGCCCCGGCGAAGGCGGGCAGCATCCGCGCCCAGTCGACGTCGGCGATCGCCACGAGGTCCTCGCCGTGGTCGACGGCCCTGGCCATCGCCTCCATCGCCAGTCGTGCGTCCATCGGCGTCAGTCCGGCGCGCCGGACCCGGTCGGCCACCACGTCCTCGGTGGCCATGCCCTGCTCCGCCCAGGCGCCCCAGGCGATCGAGAGTCCGGCGAGACCGCGGTCGCGGCGCCGCTGGATCCAGGCGTCCAGGAAGGCGTTCGCCGCCGCGTAGTTGCCCTGCCCGGCACTGCCCAGCGTCCCCGCCAGCGAGGAGAACACCACGAACAGGTCCAACTCCAGCCCGGCCGTCAACTCGTCCAGGTGCAGCAGCCCACCGACCTTGCCCGCGAAGACCGTCTCGAAACGCTCCGCCGACTGTGCGTCCAGCATCCCGTCGTCCAC
>NZ_JBSHAP010000141.1:0-23375 GCF_053611565.1 Kitasatospora sp. NPDC054795 | reverse complement strand
CGTCTGCTCCGCAGACATGACGCGCCGTCACTAGCGTGACGGAGCGTTGCGGCGCCCCTCCGGGGCGCAGTAGCGGAGTGTGACGTCGGCTCCGCCGCCGTCCGGTCGCCGGGGGTCCGGCTCGGCGGCCGGGTGCCCCTCCGTCGGGGTGCCGGCGCTCCGCACCGGCGGGCCCATGACACTCCGTCCGGGCCCGGCCTGGGCAGTATTTCTGCTGGTCGGTTGGGGTTTTGGCGCACTCCGTGCGCCTGGCTGACCGGGAGGAGGGGGTGGGCCCTCGCCCTTGACGCCGTCCCCCTGCCCGTCGTGGCCGGGGCCGGACACCCCAACACCGGACACACACTGTCACAGTGCCGACCCCGGCGCAAGACCACCCCGCCAGCGACGTCACTCTCCGCCACGTAGTCCAGACCTCCCACAGTGGTCTAGACCCATTACCCTTTCCCGACCCTCCGAAACCTCCCGACAATGCCACCAGACCCTGTATCAGAACACCCTCGTCAGCCAATCCCGCCGCAATCCCTGCCCCGCCCCGCACGACCCCTTCGGAATGCATCACACCGGAGCTGTGCAGACCCAGGAAACCCACCCCACACCCCCTCAGAAAACCACCGCACCGACCCGTTGACGATATGACGCAGAATTCCAGTAAAAACCCAACCCCGAACCGATCCACCCCATGCAAAAACCCCATCAAAACCCGCCATGCAAAAACCCCATAACCCGGGGCGCTGGGCCGGGCGGCGGCCCGCTGCACCGCCGGCTGGCCCAGCGCCCCGGGGACAGCACGACCGCACCGACCCGGCCGGGCGCAGCCGAACGCGACGCCGACGAGCAGGCCCGGACAGCGCCAGCTCGACGCACACCACCAGGACGACGTCAGCAACGTCGGCGACGCCCAGGACCACGACCCGGGCACATGCATCAAGGTGTCACCGGGCGACGTCCCTTGATGTCACCATGCCTCCGCACCTTGATGACACCCACCAGTTCCCCGCCCCGGACACCACCGCCAAAGCCACCCGGTGACACCCACCACTCCCCCAGCGACAACAAACCGCAGATTCGCAACGAGCAGATCCGCACGGCGCCGGCTCGACGCGCACCACCAGGACGACACCGGCGACATCGCCGACGTCGCCCAGGACCACGACCCGGGCGCAGCACGCCGGGCCCGGCCGGGCGGCAGGACAGGACCGCAGACACCCCCTTGAGACCGCAGAACCTCCCGTCCAGGGGGGCGGAGCTCACGCCCCCGCACAGGAAATCCTCCCGCCACCACCCCGGACAGCGGCCCGGCGGCCGCCGAGAACGGCCCCACCGAGAACGGCCCGGCCCGGGCGGGGCGCAGCACGGGGCACGAGCGACCCCAGGACACCGCCCGCCGGCCCGCTGGCGGCCTCCGGCGCCCCGTACGGGCCCTCTGCCCGCCCGGCCGGGCGGAGGGGCGCGGCGGGGTGTTGGTGGCTGCTGGCGGGGGCGTGCGGCTCCGGGTGGGGCGGCCCGGGGTGCGGGCTCGCCGGTTCCCTGCCCGGGTGGGCTGCGGCCGGGAGCGCTCGGCGGGGCTGGCTGCGGCCCGGGGACGCGGGCGGCTGGGGCCGGCCGCGGAGAGACCACGGCCCGCCGCAGGCGCGAACACCGAACCGACCACCACCAAGACCAAGGACCGGAAGAGAAGGGGTTGTCGGAGTTTCCGGACCGCTCCGCATGTGCTCTGACCTGCGGTGATAGTGCGCCCGGCCGGGTCGTCATGTGCTCACAAGACCACTCGCAAGGGTGCTGACAAGACCAGTGACAAGGGTGTTCACAAGGCATCTCACAAGATGCGGCCGGTCGGCCGCGCCCCGAGCTGGCTGCGCCCTGCTCCCCTGTCGAACGCTCCAGTGGTGCTGCTGGGGCTGGCTGCGGACTGCGGCTGGCTAGCCGAGGCCAGCGCAGCGCCGGACGGCCCCGCCGGACGCACCACCAACCAAGAGCCCCGCAGGGCCGCGAACCCCCGCTGCCCAACCACACAAAGGAGAAGAAGGGGCGTCAGGAGAGGGTTGTCAGAATTTCCGGCGGCTCTGGCAGGCCGTCCGAGCTGCGCCGATGTCGTGGTGCGCTCCGGCCCGGGGTGGTGGCGTCAGGAGCTGCGTCGGGAGCCGCGTCAGGAGTTGCGTCAGGGGCTACGTCGGGAGTCGCGTCGGGGTGGCCCGCTTCACTGCGGCCGGCACCGCCGGACGCACCACGGAGTCGACAGCCCCGCAGGGTGGGAACCCCCGCCGTTCAACCGCACACCCCACCCACCCATCCATTCACCAGGGCCAGGAGGAAGGGCAGCACAGAGGGGGTTGTCGGAATTTCCAGGGCGTCTGACAGGTGGTCTGACCTGCGCCGATGGCGGATCTGCCGTGGAAGGGCAGGGGTACCTACGGTGGTGCCTGCGGTGGTGCCTGCGCACGTACCTGCGGTGGTGCCTGCGGTGGTGTCTACGTGGCCCGGGGCGGGCCCGTCCCCGGGCGAGGGGTGGCGAGCGGGCCGGGGAGAATCCTGGGGGTGGTGCGCGCCGCTCTCCATTGCCCGCGGCGCGCACCGCCTCTTGGCCGGGCTACTGGTCGGTGCGGCGGTGGCGTCCGGTGGGCCGGGGCGGCCGTTCGCCGGCGGGCGTCGGCAGGTCGACGGCGGCGGGGACGCCGACCAGGGCGGCGACGTCACATGTCAGGGTGCCGCAGGACGGGCAGGCGCCCGGCGCGGCCAGCACTCCCGGCCCGGCCGGCTTCTCGAACATCAGCAGCGTGCGCGCGCACTCGGCGCAGCCGAGCGGGCCGGTGCCCAGTTCCGGGTGCGTCTGCACCCGGTCGAACCCGAAGTCGTCGTCGTCCGTGTTGTCCATGCCGGTCCAACGAGGCGGGTGGCCGGTCGATCACGGGCCGGGTCGGCCGGTCGGCGGGCGGTGACGTCCTTCTCCGCCCGGGCCTGGGCGGGGCGGGCGCCGTGGTGGAGGGTGCGGATGTCGTCACGGCCGGTCCGGCGCAGCCACATGGCGCCGTCGTCCGGCTGGCGGTCGAGGACGGCCCGGCCCAGGCCGCTGACGGTCGGGCGCGGGGCGCAGGCGGTTGGGGAAGAGTGCCAGCCGCGGCGCGTTGTCGGTGGTCACAGGCGCTCCTCCTCCTGGCCGTCCTGGCCGTTCTGGCCGTTCTGGCCGTTCTGGCCGTTCTGGCCGTTCTGGCCGTCCGGCTGGGCGGTGTGCGGGGCGTCGGCGGCCATGCGCTGCAGGAGGAGCAGGAGGCGGTCGACTGTGCCGGGCGCGGTGGGGGTGCGGTGCCAGCCGGTGGTGGGGTCGAGGTCGGCGCGCCAGGCGGTGACGCCGATGGATGCGGTGTTCACCCGGCTTTCGGTGAGCACGTCGGGGTTGAGCTTGAGTCGGGTGAGGGCGTCGCGTAGGGGGGTGAGGTCGCTGGGGGTCCAGTGGATGACGGGGCGGCCGCGGAGCAGGGCGTTGAGGTCGTCGAGGGCGGGGGCGGGGTCGAGGGCGTGGGCGTGGGCGGGGGCGCCGGGGGTGCGGGGGCCGGTCAGGCGCACGGTGCGGTCGTAGAGGGTGGCGCCGGTGTGGTCGAGGGCGGTGATGCGGGCGGCGGCCGGGGGGCGGGGGTTGCCCGCTGCGGTGGGCTGGCCGGGGGTGTAGTGGATGTGGAGGACGACCAGGTCCTCGTCGTCGAGGAGGCGGGCGGCGGTGGCGGCGGCCTGCTGGGCGGCGGCGTGGGCCTGGGCCTGGCTGGTGCGCAGTCGCTGGATGTGGGTGCAGGTGCCGCACAGGGGCCGGTTGTCGCCGGGGGCGGGGGTGCAGGGGGTTTCGGGGTGGGCGCCGCAGTCGTGGCAGGTGCGGGTGTTGGTGGTGCGGCGGGCGGCGGCCGCGGCGAGCTGGGCGGCGGTGGCCGCGGTGGGCGCGGACTCGTGGATGTTGTAGAGGTTCCAGGGGCCGGGTCGGCCGGCGGGGTTGCGGGCGGTGACGGTCGCGCGCACGGGGCCGGCGGGCTGGCGCGGGAGGTCGAGGGCGGCGAGCTGGGTGGTCGTGCGCAGGTGGGCGGGGACCTGGCCCCACCAGTCGTAGACGGTCGGCGAGGTGGTGCTGACGGGCGGTTCCACGTGCTGCTCCTCGGGGTGAGGGTTCGACGGGTTCAACGGCGGCCGCTACCAGGTGGTGGCGGCCGGCCTGGTGGTGGCTGCCGGACGGACGGTTGGAGCGGGGGTGGCGTCACGGCGTCGTGACGCCACCGGGTGGGGGCTGAGCTGGGGAGATGGGCCGGTGCCGGGCCCGGTGGGGTGGGCGCGGCACCGGTTGGTGGCGGGTGGTGTAGGTTCCGCGCTTCGGTTTCGAATTGTCGCGCCATGACCTGCGGCTACTGCCGAGTCCGCGTGACCTGTCGTACGAACCTGTCCGCGATCACGCGTCGGATCCTCCGCGTGGTTCACCGTGCGAGAACTCAGTAGCAGGACAACCAGCGATTGTGTTGAATCCTGGCGTGAGTCACGTTGCGAACGTCATGATTTCTGTGGATCCGGATGATCGGTCGGGTGTCGAGGAGCTGAGTCAGTGGTTGCAGACGTCTGCCCCGCGGCGCGGCTTCGGCCCGGGCGCTGTCGGCTGGGTCGGCTCGCTCAAGGAGACCACCGGCAGCGACACGCACTGGGGCGGCGGCAAGTACCCGGAGTGTGATGTCTATGCCGGAGCGCTCAACCATGCCGACCTGGCTGGGCTGGTGGCGCATGTCGAGCGCATCGCCTGGGAGCACCCTGAGTTCGTGCAGCTGTTCGTGATGGACCAGGAACAGGTCTACTTCCGTGTGTGGATGTTTCACGGTGCGGATTTGCGGCAGATCGTGCCCGAAGGCCGGGAGGAAGAGGTCTGGTCGAACGGGTGACGCTCCTGCCCGGTCACATCGGACCCGGCAGCCGGCCGGTGCGTCGAATCCCCTCGCGGCGCCGCAGCAGTTGGTGTCTGCGAGCAGGCGCTACTGCCGCGTCTCAAAGGCCATCCTGAGGCATTCTGGGCTGGTGCCGAGGGTGCGTGCCGCGGCGGTCAGCGACATCCGGCGGGTCCGGATGAGCGTGGCTGCTTCGGCGGTGTCAGGAAGGGCCAGCCCTACAGGTGTGTAGGGTCTCGCGGCTCGTATCGGACAACGATCCCGCGACCTGCGGGTCTACCCGCTGTCGCACGTCGTGTCGGACGCTCGGCGTCTCAGCTGCGTGTCGGAATTGTCGGCCCTGCCGACCGGTGGACGCTGGCGCGGCCCGCTGAACTGCGGTGTCTCACCGCAGTGTCGGATCCGACTTCCATCCGGCATCGACCGTGAGATTCCGACACGAGCCGCGAGACCCTACAGGGTGGTTCAGGCGCCGAGGCCGACGTGGGAGACGTACTGGTAGGCGCCGTAGTCGGAGTCGAGGTCGGCGATGATGTCGTCCCAGATGGATTCGAGGGTGTCGGCGTCGCCGGTGGTGAGGGCGTCGACGGCGTCGTCCCAGATGTAGCGGGCCTGGAAGCTGCGCACGCGGAGGTTGTCGCGGCGGCGGGGTTCGTCGACGACGTCCTGGTTGATGGGGTGGATCTCGATGCGGGTGCCGCGGCCGTCGCGGTTCAGGTACGCCTTGAGGATCGCGGGGTTGTTCAGGACGTTGGCGGCGCGCAGGTTCCAGTAGGCGGTGTCGATGGCGTCGGCGTTCGCGGGGCGGGGACGCTGGGTTCCCTTCGTCCAGGCGCGGATGGTGGAGGCGGCGGCGGTGACGCCGGCCTCCGTGAGGGCCTCGCGGCCGCCCTTGTGGGTCATCAGGTAGCGCATCCGGGCGGTCAGGCCGCGGCGGGTGGACGGCGGGGACTTGATGCCCCCTTCGATGATCATGCGTTCCAGGACGTCCTCCAGCGCCCGTCCCAGCGCGACCGAGCCGTGAACGTTGCCGCGGTCGCGGTCGGCGCCGTAGCGGCCGAAGTTCTTCCATCCGTCCGTCGACATTGTTTAGGCGCTCCGGTTCCGGGTGCGGGGCAGGGTGTACTGGTCCTTGAGTTTCAGCTGCGTGGTCAGGCGGCCCTCCTCGAAAACGCCGCCGTTGGCCTTTCGCCATTCGCCGCCGGTGACGTGGAGTTCGTCGGTTCCGCGCAGCGCGACGACCGTGAGACCGGCCTTGTGGGCGCGCTGGGACTTGTACCAGAGATTCGCGAACGCCTGCGAGCGGATGATGTGCATCCAGTCGGGGCGGCGGATGTCGCGATTGTAGGTGGATTCGCCGATGGTGGAGGCGAATTTCGCGTACATCGCCTTGACGTATTTTTCGGTGACGGTGTCGCCGTCGGCGATGGCGTTTTCCCGGGCCTGGGTGAGGACCCGGCGGAACTTCTCCAGCAGGCCCTCGGAGGCGCCGGACGTCCAGGCCTCGGTGATGTGCGGGGCTTCGGCGAGGCCGAGTTTGTGGCAGCGGATCAGCAGCCGCACGGTCGCCTCGTCCAGGAGCACCGGCCCGCCCTCGTGGCGGTTGCCGATCGGGTCCGGCAGGTGCGGGTGCTCCCAGGCCGGACGCTGCGGCAGCAGGTAGGCACCGGAGCGCTTGGGGTCCCAGCCGCCGTCCGGGCGGTGCTGGAGCGCGCCGATCGGCAGGTGCGTCTTCAGGGCGGAGCAGTAGGCGGCGTTGGTGTCCAGGACGTCGACCGCGATCTCGGCGAGAGTGCCGGCCTTCAGCCGCGCCATCAGCGGGGCGTTCTCCCACTTGTGGCGGCCCTCCCAGATTTCGTCGGCGCCGTTCCGGGATTTCTTGGAGAGGAATTCCAGACGTTCCGGATAGGCGGTGTGCTCGTACGCGGCGCCGACCCGGGTCGCGTCGAACAGCGTCATCGCATTCGGAATGGCCTTCTTTTCGAGCGCCGCGGACGCCGCCTCGGTGTCACCGTCGTGCTCCTCCAAGGCCTGCTCGACCGCCGAGGTGATCATGTCGAGGTAGTAGCCCAACTCCCGGCCCGTACCGGCGTACTCCCGGCTGCGCGCGCTGGGACCCGACGACCGGGGCGCAGCGGACGGCGCAGAGGCCGAGGCCGGGGGCACGGGGCCGGGCACGGCGGTCACCGGGGTGGTGGCCGGGACGGCGACGACGTCGGCCTGGTCGATGTCGGTGGCCGGGGTTTCGGGGCCGGCGGCCGGGGCAAGGGCGGGAGCAGCGTGGTCGGCGGGGGCGGGAGCCGGGTCGGTGCCGACGACGGCCCGCCGCGGTACCACGGTCGCTTCGGTCGCTCCGTCCTCGGTGGGGGTGCACCAGCCGCCGAGGTGGAGCGGGCGGCCGCCGATCCGGTGGGTGACGGGGCGTCCGCACTGCTCGCACGGCGCGGCCGGGTGGAGCAGTGGCCGGCCGTCCGGGCCCCGGTCGTAGTCGGCGCTGGGCGAGCCGACCAGGGCGGCATCGACAAGGAGCTGCTCGTCCGGGCTCACGGCCGGCCCCGCGCCGACCGGGGGCTCCTCGGCGGCGGTGGCCGGGGCCGGGTCCTCCGCCGGGCGCCGCGCCGGGGCTGCGGGGGCGGTCGGCACGGGGAGCGGGACCACCGGGCCGGGCGCGGCCTGGGCGGCGAACGTCGGCGGCACCGGGGAGGCCGCGGGAGCCGGCGCGGCGGTGCCGGGCGGCCAGGTGAGGGACTGGGCGGCGTGGGTCGGCCCGGCGAGCAGATCCAGCGGTCCCATCCCCCAGTGGCCGGCCAGCGCGTCGACCTCGTCCAGGGACCACGGCTGCGCGCCGCTCTGACGGCGGCTGACCTTGTCCTGGGTCAGGCCGAGCGCGATGGCGAGATCACGCTGGCTCTCGCCGGTGCGCTGCCTGATCGCGGCGATGGTGAGCCGCAGCGTTTCCAACGTACTGAGTGCCATACACGGCATCATATCCATGTGGCATGGATATTTTCCATAAGTCATGGCTGATTCGCTAATTTGGGTGACGCGGGTTCGGTAGCTGGTGAGCATGGGGAACGGGGAACACGCGTCGTCGGCCGCCTTTCTCCGGAAGCCTGGGGTCATGGTTTCCGGCGTCTTCCGTGTGTCGCCTCTCCCCGGGGAGACGACCTTCTCGCTTCTTGGCCGGCTCGCCGCCCGCTACGGCCTGGACGAGGGCGCCCTTCTGACGTGCTGGCAGTGGCGCGGCCAGCGGCCGCGGCACGAGGGCGGTGCGCCTCGGGCGGACGCCGAGGTGCTGCTGGACGCGGGCGGGCAACGGGTGCTGGCCGGGTTGTGCGGAGTCGGCGAGGAACTGTTGGGGAGGGTGCTGCCCTCGTGGGGGCTGGAGGACGGGAAGCCGGCCTCGCGGACGGGCGGGAACGGTCCTGGGGCGGTGTGGCGGGTGGGCGGTGCGGTGGTGGGGCCGGTGGCGTTCGGGTGCCGGTCGTGTGCGGCGCGGCGGACCGGGGCTGCGGTGCGGGTGGCGCGGTACGCGCAGCGGTGGGAACGGGTGTGTGCGCTGCACGGGCGGTGGCTGCTGGATGCTGACGCGGACCAGCCGCTGGAGTGCCTGGACGTGCGCGGGCTGCCGGAGATCGCCGCGGCGCAGCGGCGGTGGGTCCGGGTGGCAAGGCACGCGGTGCGGGCGGGGGTGGGGCCCGGGGAGGTGTTCGCGGTGGCGTATGCGGTGGTGTGCCAGTGGTGGGATCTCGCCCTGGGGTGGGAGCAGGAGCGGATCTGGCCGGCCCGGCTGCACGGCCTGGCCGGCGGGGATGCGGGGCCCGGGTTCTGGTGGTGGCGGGCGGTGGCCCGGGAGGCCGCGACGTTCCCCGAGGTCGTCACGGTCGCCGGGGCCCTGGTGGACCCGGTGGTGGCGGAGTTGGTGTGGCAGGACAGCGGTGCCGAGCGGATCCGTCCCTTCCCGCCCGACGGGGCGCTGTGCCGAGAGCTCGGCCGCAGGCTCGCCCGCCCCTGGCTCGGTGAGGTCGGCGCGGTCCCCGGCAGCAGCGCGCTCACCGCCTGGTGGGGAGCGCTCGTGCGCCGGCGCCGCGGCGCCGGCCACAGCGGCGAGCGGATCTCGGACCCGTGGTGGGTCAGGCGCGAGGACCAGCCGGTCTCCGTGGCGGCGCAGTTGCGGAAACTGACCCAGCGGGCCGATGGCACCATCAGCTGGAGATCAGCGGTGCCCGTGGGAGAGCGTGAGCGCATCGCGCGCCTGATCCGCGAAGCTGCCGAGTCGCTCGATGCCTCGCACCCGGACGACAGTGGGCGGGTTGCCGCCGTCAGCCGCGACCTTGTGCAGGCTCTGGCCCGCAGCGCCGAACTCGTCGACCAGGCGCTGCTGGAGACCACGGCCGCGGCCCTGCGGGCCGGAGTCCCGCTGCAGGCACTCAGCGACTGGACCGGCGTCCCTGCCGAGGACCTCCAGATGGACGTCGAAACGTACGAGGCGGGGGAACGCCGGGACCGTGGGGCGCCCTTGGGCACGGCTTTCCCATCTTGCGGTCTGTAGCGTCTCGGGTGTGGTGGCAGCGGCGGTTCATCGGGTTTTCCGCTCGTATGGGTGAGGTGCCGGCGATTGCCGTATCTGCGGCTGTCTCGGCTATTTGACTGCTCGCGTGAGTGATTTGGGAGCAGTGGCCGGGGCCGTTCGGTCTGCGGGGGCGGCGGGGTTCGAGGCGGCGTTCGCGCCGGTTGCGGGCCGGGTGGTGCAGTGGCGCTGGGAGCAGGCGGCGGCCGCGGTGCGGTTCGAGGATCTGGCGCCGGTGTCCGGGTTTCCCGCGCTTGCGGGCAAGCGGTGGGGCCCGGGCTGGTGGTGGTCGGCGACGTCGGGGCGGCTGGTGGCGCACGGGTCGGCGGCGATGCGCGTGCGGCTGATGCTGCTGGACCGCGACCCGCAGGTGGTGGGGCTGTCCGCGCGGGCGGTGCGGCTGGTGTGGCGAGAGGGGGACGGCCGGGTGCGCTCGTGGGTGCCTCAGCTGTTCGCCCGCTACGCCGACGGGACCGGGCTGCTCGCGGACTGTCCCGCTGGCGACCGGGCGGGCGGGGACGCGGCGCGGGGGGCCGCGCGGGCGCTGACCGAGGCATGCGGGCAGGTGGGATGGGTGTACCGGCGGCTTGGGCCGCCGGATCCGGTGATGGCGGCCAACGTGCGGTGGCTGGCGGGATACCGGCATCCGCGCCACCTGGGCCGGGCCGGGCTGGCCCAGGCCGTGCTCGAGGCGTTCGCCGAGCGGCGGCCGCTGGTCGAGGGGGTACGGGCGGTCGGGGACCCGCTGGAGGTGTGGCCGGTGGTCTTCCACTGCCTGTGGTCCGGGCATCTGGGCGTCGAGCTGGGCAAGCCGCTGCACGAGCGGGTCCTCGTCGGACCGGGGCGCACCGGTGGTGGACAGGAGCAGCTGGCAGGGATGGCGCGGCCGGGGGTGGGGGCGTGAGCGGGAGTTGGCGTCCGGTGGTCGCGGTGGGCTGCCATGTGCTGTTCGAGGACCGGGCCTGGCAAGTCGTGGGCCTGGAGGCGTCCGTGGTGCGGCTGGTCGACGAGCAGGGCGCGGCGGCCGCGGTGGACTTGCGGCACCTGTGCGGGTCGCCGGGGTTTCGGGTGGTGGGCGCGCAGGCGGTGCCGGGGGCGCCGCAGTGGGGGTTGTTCGAGGGGGTGTCGGAGCGTCAGCGGGAGCGGGCGCTGGCGTGGCAGCGGCACATCCAGGAGGTGGAGTGCGGACTGCCGGCGGGGCCGGGCGCATCGGGGGTGCCGCGCCCCGCGTACGACCCTGCGCGGCGGTCGATGGCCGAACGGGAGCAGGCCAAGGCCGAGGAGCTGACCGCGCTCGGCTGGCCGAAGGTGAGCCGGGCGACAGTGGTGCGGATGCGCGCCAACTACCGGCAGCGGGGACTGTGGGGGCTGGTGGACCACCGCACCACGCGCGGCTCCAGCCGTACCGGGCGCGCGGACGAGCGGGTGGTGGTCGCAGTCCTGGATGCCCTGCGCCGCCAGCGCGGCCAGTCCAAGGGGACGGTGGCGGGGCTGCGGCGGCTGACGATGGAGATCCTGGACGAGGCACACGGACCGGGCACGGTGACGATGCCGGCGCCCGCGACGTTCTACCGGCTGGTCCGCTCGCTCGCCGACCCGAGAGAGCTTCCCGGACGCCCCGCCAGAACGGCCACCGTCCCCACGGCGCCGTTCACTCCGACGAACGTGCTGCGCCCCGGCGAGCAGGTCATGCTCGACACCACCCGCCTCGACATCATGGTGGTCTTCGACCAGGGCGTCGTCGGCCGGCCCGAACTCACGATCGTCCTCGACGTCGCAACGCGCTCCATCCTGGCGGCCGTCCTGCGGCCGGCCTCGACCAAGGCGGTGGACGCAGCTCTGCTGCTCGCGGAGATGGCAGTACCCCACCCGATGCGCCCCGGCTGGCCGAAGGCCCTGGAGCTGTCGCACGCGGCCGTTCCCTACGATCGGCTGCTGACCCTGGACGCACGGCTGAAAGGAGCGGCCGCGCGGCCGGTCATCGTGCCGGAGACCGTCGTCGTCGACCGCGGGAAGGTCTTCGTGTCCGAGGCGTTCCTGGCCGCGTGCGAGACGCTGGGGGTGAGCGTGCAGAGCGCCCCGCCCCGCCAGCCGGCCGCCAAGGGGCCGGTGGAGCGCACCTTCGGCTCCATCAACACCCTGCTGTGCCAGTACGTCGCCGGATACACCGGCTCCAACGTCACCCGCCGCGGCCGCGACGTCGCCTCCCAGGCCCGCTGGACACTCCCCCAGCTACAGGACCTGCTCGATGAATGGATCACCGCCGGCTGGCAGAACCGCCCCCACGAAGGACTGCGGCACCCCATGATGCCCCGGGCCTGCCTGTCACCCAACGAGATGTGGGGCGCCCTGGTCGCGACGTGCGGCTACCTACCCGTCCCTTTGAGCGGCGACGACTACACCGAACTGCTGCCCGTGGTGTGGAAGGCCGTCACCGACCGCGGCATCCGCGTGGACCACCGCACCTACGACCACGCCGTCCTGAACCCGCACCGCGGCCACCCCTCCCCCGTCACCGGCCAAGGCGGCAAATGGGAGGTGCACCACAACCCCCACGACCTGCGCCAGGTCTGGATCCGGCTGCCGAACGGCAAGCTCACCGAGATCCCCTGGATCCACCGCGACCACGCGACCAGCCCGTTCAACGACCACATCTGGCAATACCTCAAGACCCAGGTCGCCCGCCGCCCCGACCGCGACCACTACGAAGCCGCCCTCGTACGCGCCCTCGACGACCTCCTGCTGCGCGCCCGCACCGCGAACACGAACAGCAACGAGCGAGCCCGCACCGCACGCCACATCACCGGCACCGCCCGCCCTGCCGACGCACTCGACACCATCACCACCGCCACCATGGAAGCGGGGGCGGCGAGCGGAACGGACCCCGGCCGGAAGAACGCGCGCCAAGGAGAGGGCATGGGCCCGGTGCCGCAGCAGGCCACCGGCCTCCGGGACTCCGAGCGGGACGACGGCTCCAGCCCCTGGCGGCCCTGGGCCGATTCCCTGGACGACGCGGAGGCGGACACGGACATGGACGAACTTGGCGACGAGGAGCCCGAGACCGGCTTCCCCCTCTACAACGCCCGTCTGGAGGCCGAACAGTGGTGAGGCGCAGCACGAACGACACCGTGCCCGGCGGTTCCGGGCACCGCGGGGCGGCCAGGCCGGGCAGGAACGGGCGGCCCGCCCCGGGGCAAGGCGACCCCGGCCCGCGTGAAGCCGCCGGACCGTCGTATGCGGCGCTCCCGGCGGCCTCGGTCCCGTGGGCGGGCCGCGGCACGGGAACCGGGCCGGCGGACACGCAGGAGGACGACTGGGCCTACAGCTGCTCGACCTGGGACGGCTTCCAGCGGTTCGTCGACACACCGGTGCCCGCCCCGCCCGCTCCCGGTGCGCCGCCGCGCAGCTCGGAGGACAAGCTCGCCTACCACTCCAGGTTCGTCACCGTGCAGACCCCCGCCATCGACAAGGTCTCGCGCACCGTGCGCACCCTGATGGTCCTGGGACGCCACCAGGACACCACCGCCCGGCCCTCCCTGATCGTCACCGGGCCGGCCGCGTGCGGCAAGACCACCGCCATCCTGCACATCGGGCGCGCCTGCCACCTGGCCTCACACGCCCGCGCCGGCGCCGACGCGAGCAGGGGCACCGTGCCGGTCGCATACATCCTGGTACCGCCGGGCGCGACCGCCAAGACCCTCGCCGCAGAGTTCGCCCGCTACCTCGGCATCCCCGTCACCGCCCGGATGACACAAGCCCAGATCACCACCGCCGTCTGCCACACCTACGCCGCCGCCCGGGTACGCCTCGTCCTCATCGACGAGATCCACCGCCTCAACCCCCGCACCAGCACCGGCGCCGACGCCGCCGACCTCCTGAAAGACCTCACCGAACGCATCCGGGCGACGTTCCTCTACGCCGGAATCGACGTCACCGACACCCCGCTGTTCACCGGCGTACGCGGACAACAGCTCGCCGCCCGCGCCAGCCTCATCGACACCGGCGCACTCCCGCTTCGCCACGGCACCCGCGAACCGTTCCGCGAACTGGCTGCCGCCATGGACAACGCCCTCGACCTCGACCACCACCGCCCCGGCACCCTGCCCCGCCTGGCCGGCTACCTCCACGCCCGCACCGGCGGCAGAATCGGCAGCCTCTCACGCCTGGTGCGCCAAGCCGCCATCACCACCATCCTGGACGGCACCGAACGCATCACCCGCGCCGTCCTGGACGACATCGACCTCGACCACCTCGCCGAGGAACAGCACCGCCCCCACATCCCCACGCGCACCACCGCCCGGCAATGACGGTCACGGTCTACGCGCCTCCCGTCACCCCCGGATGCCAGCGCGTACGGCCCCTGCCGCGTGAGAGCACCGCCTCCTACCTCACCCGCCTGGCACACTCCTACCGGCAGAACCTGCCCCAACTCCTCGACGCCCTCGCGATCGCCGTCGACGCGCAAGGCAGAAGCCTCGCCACCGTGCCCGGCGCCGAACTCCACCCCAACCGCGCCGCCCAGGTACGCATCGCGGCCCTCGCCCGCATCCCACATCCCCACCTCGCCCAGGCCCTGCCCCACTGGGAACCCGTCGCCAGCACCCGCCCGGCCAGGCCCGGCAGCGGCCACGAACTGCCCCACATCACCTGGCAGCGCACCCCACGCCACCGGCAACCACCCATCGCCGCATGCCCCGCCTGCGTCCTGCACCACACCCAAGGCGCCACCCCCACAGCCTGGGCCTACACCCCCGACCACCAACGCCTGTGCACCCGCCACCACACCTGGCCCACCACAGGCGAGCACGGCCACATCCTCAACGTGGCCGCGCTACCCGAACTCCAGCACGCGCAACGCGCCCACCAGCGCCTGCTGCGTCGGCGCGGCGCGGACCTCGCCTGGAGCTGGGCCCAGACCATCACCACCCGCTGGTACGACCACCAGCAACACGCAGCCCCGCGGTGGCACCGACGCACCAGCACCCTCGCCGCCACCAATCCCCGTCTCACACCGCGCACCTCATGGGCACTCCTCGCCCGAGACGCCACCACCTACCCCGAAACCGTCACCCTCGCCCGCGTCCTCCACCACCACCGCGCACTCCTCACCCCCGACAACCACGACGGCCCCCGCCGCCACACCCACCCCGCCATCACCGCGTTCCTCCACCACACCGCCACCCGACTCGGGCTCCCCCGCCTGGCCCCCTCCGACGCCGACCCCCTGTGGACATGGATCCACCACCACACCCAAAAGCCCAGCACACCGTCACCCCGCCGTACCGCCTTCCGGACAGCACGCACCCACGCCGACGACACCAACTGAAGCAGGTCACGTCCAAGCAGTCGTCAACCGGTCCCCCACGACCGCGGGGCAGGGCTGACCGGGCAGCGGCACCTCATGCCCGCCGAGCGCAGCGCGATGGGGCTGGACCACGGTTTCAGGCCGCCGTCATGGGGTGCTTGCGGGTGGGGCCGGAAAACGGGCACGCCCCTCTTCGAACGTGCCGTTCCACAAAGACCGGTAGCCCTCCAACTCCTCGGCGCTGAGGTCACTGGGACCGCTGACACGAACCGCGGTGGTATCCCAGGGACGCAGCCCGTCGGTACGCGGTGTCAGCAGAACCCCGAGCGTGGAGACGTTCTCGGGATCGCCGGTGCGTTCAACGGCCTCGTGCTGGCGCAGCTGCACGTAGCCGGCGAAGGCCCGCTGCACCAGATCGCTGAATCGGGTGCTGGAGCCGAGGATGAGCTGGCGTCTGCCGTCGGAGTCCAGCTGCCGTCTGAAGCGCCATTTGTGTTCGTCCTGGGCCACGTTGGGGACATCATCGAGCATCTCGAGGAGCAAGTGGCCCCACTCGGTGCGGGCCGACACGGGCAAGCGGTCGAGGTCGGACAGCATGAGGTGGCGGTCTGCCTCCGTCGCGTAGGCGGGCAAGGGGCTGCGCGCGATGTCCTCCAGAAGGATCCGGGTCATCATGTGGGCACGGGTGTCGTCCTTGCCGGCCGGGACTTGGGGCAGCAGGGGAGCAGACCACGACCGGCCGCCCTCTCCCACCAGGCTCGTGTCAACGGAACCGGGCGCAGCGGCGGCGTCGGCTGCAGCGAGCTCGTAGTACCGCACGGGCTCGTCATCGAGAGCGGCCTGCGGCTGGCCGGCCGCCCGGAAGAGGTAGTCGAGGACAGCGGTCGTGGAGCGGAGCTGGTCGAAGAGGAAGTCCCAGTCGCGGCGGGTCACAGCGATCGCTGGCATTCCGGGGTCTTCCCAGCGCGCGAGGGTGCCCGCGGGGACCTGGTGGTGGTCCAGGACCACGACGGCGATCCACTCGTAGTCCTGTCCGCGCACGGTCAGGGTGCGGCCGCGGCCGTTGACGAAGTCGGCTTCGGCCAGGCGCAGCATGCGCACGGTTCCCTTGGCCTGCCGCACGGCCTTCCCTGCGACCTTGTTGATCCAGGTCCGTTCGGCGTCATCGGCCTTGGGGGCGACGGAACGGCTCTTGACCTGGACCACGGCTGCGCGTTGGCCCGCGAGCAGGAGCCGGTCGCCGAGCTCGCGCCTGCCGGAACCCTTCTGGGCGAGGGCGGGCACGAACACGAAGTCCGGCAGCCCCCACGTAGCGGCGGCCGCGTGCGTGGCCATCTCGGCCCCAGGGCCCTGCTCGACATCGGCCGGCAACGGCAGGGCATCAGGTATTCGACGCATGAACAGGCCACGAGGCGTGTCCACGACCAGAGTGAGTTCTGCGCCGCCCTTGACGGGGCGCCAGCTGACCTGCGACGACTTCGGCTCTTCCACCCCGGCTATTAGACGCCCCCAGGCCGCGAAGATCACCCACCCGTTCAACGAGATCTCAGCCGCCACCCGCCCCACAGCCCGACCGCCACAACAACCGCTCATCGGACCGACCCTGGGCCCCTGGAGTACCGGGCCCCACACCCCACACCCGCTAGCCGCCTACGGGGCTATCACCAAACCCGCCACGAACGAGAAAGCCCTCAATAGAACAGCACCACTCTCACCACACCCGCGAAACCCGCAGCCCACAGATCCGCTAGCCCCTCGCCAACGCGATCAAACCACCGCCAGACCGGCCCCACCCCATCCCGACCGAACACAAGAACATCTCAACCAACCAGCAAAACCACAGCCCCACCACCACCCCGAACCGCACACCCACCGCTGCTCCATAACCCTGTCGCACCCACACCACGCACAGGGAAACAGAGGTATCCACCCACGTCACACCACACGACAACACCCCATCGCGACAGGCAACGCGACAGCAAGCGCGACAACCCCCCCCACCCACCACCAGAACCGCGCCCGGGACGGCCTCCCAGACCACCACCAGATCCACCTCCAGGGCGGCCTGACAGCCACCCAGCCGCACCCGGCACCAGCAGCTCCCGGGACGGCGGCGCAGCACCGCCCGGCGGGCCAAGCAACCTGGCAGCCGAGGAAGTTGCATATACGACCCTGACGAAGGGACAGCCCGGTCCAACCCGGCCCCCTCACCTCACAGGAGTCTTCGTATGGCACCGAACACGCCGCCCTGCAGCACCCGCGCCCGCCGACTGGCCCGCGCCCGCCGGCTCGCCCGCGCCATCGCGCTCCGAGCCCTGCTCACCGCCGCCTCCACCACCGCCAGCATCACCACCGCCACCCTCATCCACTGGCTCCTCAACCACTGAAATCCCCGTACCCGGGATGTTCCTCGTGGTGCAGACCGCGGGCGCGCACGGGCTGCACCCAAGACAGCCAGCAGCCCACGGCCGACACCCCGGACCAACCGCGCAACACCAGGACGACGGGCCGGCAGCCAGGACGGCGGACCCGGGACGGCGGCAGCCGAGCAGGGGCGCAGCAGGACCGAACGGCGGCCCCGGCCCGCGCACCGCCGGGACGGCGGCGCGGCCCGGACGACGGCGCAGCAAGGCGGGCACAGCCACCGGCGGGGAACGGCCGGGCACGGCCCGGACGAAACCGAACACCAACCCCCGCCACCTCCCCCACCCCGCAAATCCCGACCCGAATTCAGACCACCACCCGACAGCCAATCCGCCAAAACAACCGGGCGGAATTAACGGCGAAATTCACCCCCAAATACAGGCCCACAACACCCCACCGGCCCCCGAGCAGCCCCACCCCACCCCCGGACCCCACCCCGCCACCACCCCGCCAGCACCCCCGACCCGACCTGTCACCACACACAGTCACCAAACCCCGGGCCACACCAACCCCACCGAAGCCCCAACAGGCACAACCAAAGGTCCAGACAACCCGGCCTATGGGGCCATTTCACGCCCGCCACAACCAACAGGTCACACCTAGCGGCCCCTCGCCGGGTAGAGCTTCGCGTGCAGCACGCGGTCCTCCCACCACGGATCCACCGGGGCGGAGACCAGAGCGGCCACCAGCTCGCGCCTGGTCGGGAGCGGCAGCACCAGCGGGCCCAAGTCCGCTGCGGCGCGGTCCCGTTCGCACTCGGGGCACTCCAGCCGGTCGGGACCGGCCTTCTCCCCCAGCTCCAGCTTCGAGCCCTCCTTCCCCCCGATCGAGCCCCGACACGTCCAGCACGGGCGCAGCGCGGCGTTCGCCGTACGGGCGATCTGGGCGCGTGCTGTTGGTCGACAGGGCGGAAAAGCAGAAGGCAGGGCGCGGGAAGGAGGGAACTGCCTTCGGGTTGCCATCTCGGCCCCGGGCCCCTGCTCGACACCGGCCGGCAACGGCAGAGCATCAGGTATTCGACGCATGAACGGACCACGAGGCGTGTCAACAAGCAAGGTGAGTTCGGCTCTCCCGTTGACGGGACGCCAGCTGACCTGCGACGACTTCATCTCTTCCACCCCGGCTATTAGACGCCCCTTGACCGCGAAGATCACCCCCCGGTTCAACGAGATCTCAGCCGCCACCCGCCCCACAGGCCACACCCGCTAGCAATCCGCCCACCTACGGGGCTATCACCGAACCCGCCACAAGCAAGAAAGCCCCCAATGGAACAGCGCCACTCTCACCACACCCGCGAAACCCACAGCTCACGGACCCGCTAGCCCCACGTCAACGCGATCACCCCACCGCCAGACCGGCCCCACCCCATCCCGCCCGAACGCGAGAACCTCTCAACCAACCAGCAAAACCCCAGTCCCGTCACCACCCAAACCCGCACACCCACCGCTGCCCCATATCATCTGCCCTGGGACGTGGAGCGCCGGCGCGCCGGCCCGTGCGCGTCGAGGGCCGCCCGCAGCCGGTGCGCCGTCGCGGAGATCACCTCGTCCACGGGGGCGGGCGCGGCCCACCGTCCCGGGCCGGTGCGGCGGGCGTCAGGCCGGCGGGGGCGGGACGGTGACCGGGGAGGAGGCACCGGGGAGGAGGAGGCGGGGCGTGCCGGTGCCGTCGGCGGGGGTGGCCCAGACGTCGGGGGCCTTGCCCGCCCGGGCCGGGAGGGCGTAGGCGAGGGTGGCGTCGTCGAGCCAGGCGGCCTGGTCGTCGACGCTGCGGGTCTCGGCCAGCGGGTGTTCGTGGAGGTCGGCCAGGTCGAGGACGTGGAGGCGCCAGGGCGCGGCGGGATCGGCGGAGACCTTCTTCTTGAAGGCGATCCGGGTGCCGTCCGGGGAGAGCGAGGGGCATTCCACGTTCTCCCGCAGGGTGCGGGCCGACCAGGCCTTGAGGTCGCCCTCGACGAGGTGGGTGCGGCCGGCGGTGGAGACGGTGGCGTAGAAGCGGTTGTCGTCGGCGGCGAAGTTGACGCCCCAGTAGTTGACGTCGGCGGCGTGGTAGCGGGTGCCGCCGATCGTCAGCGGGATCTCCTCGACGGACTTGATCAGGTAGCCGGTGCGCAGGTCGAGGATCGAGGTGCGGGTGGAGAAGCGGTCCGCCGCGTAGGAGTCGCCGACGGCGAAGGTGGTCCAGGAGAGCACCTGGCCGGAGGGCGAGACCCGGGCCCGGTTGGGGATCCCGGGGACGATCACCGACCGGAGCTCGGTGAACCGCCGGTCGTAGACCACCGCCTGGGTCCGGGCGGGGGTGCCCGGCAGGGCGCGCAGGCACAGGGCGCGGTCCCCCGCGGCGTAGAAGCGGGCGCAGGACGGGCCGCCGGGCTCGCCGCCCGGGCTGCGGGCGACGCGGCCGGTGGCGGTGTCGCGGTAGTAGAGACCGGGCTGATCGAGCGTGAACGAGACGTCCGCGGAGACGGGTTGCGGTCCGCCGTCGCGTTGGCGGGCGTGCACCACGTAGCCGAGGGAGCCGCCCAGGAGGACGAGGGCGGCGAGGACCAGCAGGACCGTTCGCGATTTCATCGGCGCGCCTTACTTCCCGGGAGGATCCGCCAGGCGGCGGTGAGTGCGGTGGCCAGGGCGAGGGCGGCCGCGACGAGGGCCGGGCGCGGCCCCCACCACGTCCAGGCCGCGCCGAACCCGGCCGCGCCGACCAGGCGGGCCAGGGCCTGTCCGGTCTGCAGGACGGCGAGGCCGCTCGCCCGTCCGGCGGCCGGGAGCGCGGGCGCCGCCAGCGCCATCAGCACGCCGTCGGTGGCGGCGTAGAAGACGCCGAGGAGGACCAGGACCAGCACGGCGGTCGGCAGGCCCGACGGGGCCAGGAGCGTCAGGTAGGCGGCGAGCAGCGCGCCGTGGCCGAGGAGGAACGGGATCCGCCGTCCGGCGCGGTCCGCGATCCGCCCGGCGGGGACGGCGAGCAGCAGGTAGCAGGCCGCCGCGCCGAGCGGCAGCAGGGGGAAGAGCGCGGCCGACAGGTCGAGGCCGCGTTGGAGCAGGAGGTAGAGGAAGGAGTCGCCGACGGTCGCGGCGCCCAGCAGCGCGGCGGCCGCGACCACCCGCCGGAAGGCGGGGTCGGCAGTCGACCGGGCGGCCGTGCCGGTCGGGCCGGCCGTGCCGGGTGCGGCGTTCGGCCCCGCGGCCGGCCCCGCGGCCGGGAGCGCGGCCGGGAGCGCGGCCGGGAGCGCGGCCGGGACCGGGCGGGTCGATGCGGCCCGCGGCAGCGGTGCCGACGGGTCGGCCGGGACGAAGAGGCCCAGCACCACGACACCGAGCAGGCCGGTGGCGAAGCTGACCACGAACACCGCGTCGTACGCGTCCGCGGTCGCCCACAGCACCACGAAGGCGACCAGCGGGCCGAGCAGCGCCCCGGTCGTGTCCATCGCCCGGTGCACGCCGAACGCCCGGCCGAGGGTCTCCGGCGGTGCGCTGAGCGTGATCATCGCGTCCCGGGGTGCGGTGCGCACGCCCTTGCCGAGCCGGTCCGCGGCCAGCGCGGCGGCGATGCCGCCGGCGGCCCCGCCGGCCATCAGCAGGCCCAGCCGGGAGAGTGCCGACAGCAGGTAGCCGGCCCCGGCGACGGTCCGGTGCCGGCCGGAGCCGCGATCGGCGAGTCGCCCGCCGAGGAGCCGGACCAGTGCCGTGGCTCCGTTGAACAGTCCGTCGAGGAAGCCGAACTGGAGGGGCGAGAGGCCGAGGCCCAGGACCAGGTAGAGCGGCAGCACGGCGGTGACCATCTCCGAGGAGACGTCCGTGACCAGGCTGACCGCGCCGAGCGCGACGACCGTGCCCGGGACGCGCCGCCCCACCCCGGTGGGGCGGGGCGGCGCGTCCGGACGACGGCCCGTGGTGGCCAGGTACATCATCAGTGGCAGCTGTAGGTCGGGCTGGTGTCCTTGGCCTTGCCGTCCGTTCCGACGAAGCTCCAGCCGTACCCGGAGTCGGTGAGGTCCAGCTTCAGCACGCCGTAGTCGCCGCTGATCCGCTTCTGGCTGTTCGGCTGGACCTGCTCGATCGGGTACGGTTCGGCGCCGCCCATCCCGCCGACGATCTCGACGATCCCGTCGGCGGTGGCCTTCCCGTCCGGGTCCTGCGGGGCGAACCGCTCGTAGTGGTGGTCGTGCCCGTTGAGCACCAGGTCCGCCCGGGCGTCGTAGAGGATCCGCCACACCGGCCGGGAGACCGGGTCGTTGCCGTGCCCGCCGGAGGAGTACAGCGGGTGGTGCCAGTAGGCGGCGACGCACTTGCGGGTGTTGGCCGCGAGGTCGGCCTTGAGCCAGTCGATCTGGGCGCTCTGGTCGAAGGCGTTGGAGTCGAGGGCGACGAAGTGCCAGTTCCCCTCGTCGAAGCTGTACCAGCTCTTGCCCTGCGGGTAGGCGATGCTGCCGAAGTACGCCTTGTACCCGGAGAGCGAGCCGGCCGGGTCGTAGGTCTCGTGGTTGCCGGGGACGGGGTGGGTCTTCGCCTTGAACGCGCCCCAGCTCTTGTCGTAGTAGGCGCGGAAGTCCGACAGCCGGGCGTCGTCGTACTGGTTGTCACCCATCGTCAGATAGAACTTCGGGTCGATCTTCCGGGCGAGGACGGCGGTCTTCGGGTGCGCGCAGGCGCTGTCCGAGGCGGTGCACTGCGCCGCGATGTCACCGGCCGCGACGACGGTGAACGCCCCGCCCGGGGCGGTCCCGGTCGGCGACGGCGTGGCGGTCGGCGAGGGCGTGGCGGTCGGCGAGGGCGTGGTGTCCGTGACCCCGTAGACCTCCATCTCGAACAGCGAGTACCCGTAGGACGTGCCGCGGGCCGTGCCGTACATCCGGACGTACCGGCCCTTGCCGGTCAGCCCGGTCCAGTCGTCCGTGCCGCCGTTGCCGGTCTTCTCCTCGGCGACGGTGGTCCAGGTCGCCCCGTCCGCCGACACCTCCAGCCGGTACGCCTTCGCGTACGCGGCCTCCCAGGAGAGCTTGATCCGCGAGACGGTGGCGTTCGCCCCGAGGTCGACCCGCAGCCACTGCGGGTCCTTCCCCTCCGCGCTCGCCCACCGGGTACCGGTGTTCCCGTCGAACGCCATGCCCGCCGCGTAGGACGAGCCCTCCGCGGACGAGGCCGTGGCGGCCCTGCCCCGCGAGAGCAGCGGATCGGCCGCCGCTCCCGCCCGCCCGGACCAGCCGAGCAACAGTCCGCCGACCAGCACGAGCACCGCGGCGAACACTCCGATGTGAACAGGCCTTACCGAGACTTGGGGACGCATCCCTGAACTCCCTGACCTCGAACGACGGCGAGAGCTGGACTCCGGCGGGGCCCGCACGCGATCCCCGCCGGTCGAGCGGTGGTTCCCTCACCACCGCGGCGGCCGGGTCAGAGCTCTCGCTGAGCGCGTCACGCCCCGATCGAGGGGGCGCCGCGCCAAGCCGCCGCCGAGAGCCTAGTGAAAAGTAAAGTTTCCTGACAATAGTCCGGGCGTGCCGAACTCCCGCGCGAATCGACGGGCACCGGCCTACGGGCGCCCCGGGCGACGACCCGAAAAATACCCCCGGGGGCACGGTGGAGACGGAAGCATGACGCGCGGACCGCGCACCGGGAACGGAGCACGACACGGACTACGGGATCTCCGCCACCCTCGACCTGCCCTTCGCCGAGACCGTGGACCGGGTCCGCGCCGCCCTCGCCGAGCAGGGCTTCGGCGTACTCACCGAGATCGACGTCCGGGCCACCCTGCAGGCCAAGCCGGGCGAGGAGATCGAGGACTACCTGATCCTCGGCGCCTGCAACCCGCCGCTGGCCCACCGCGCCCTGCAGGCCGACCGCCACATCGGGCCGCTGCTGCCGTGCAACGTCGTGGTCCGCGCGGTCGACGGGCGCACCCTGGTCGAGGCGATGGACCCGCAACTGCTGGTCCGCGTCACCGGGCAGCCCGTACTGACGGCCGTCGCCGACGAGGCGGCCGCCCGGCTGCGCGCGGCCCTGGACTCCCTGGAGGGCTGAGCCTGCCCGACGGCCGTGGCACGCTCACACCGAGGCCGCCCGCTCCCCGGCCGGGCTCGACCGCGTGCCGCTCCAGTCCGTGCCGCCCGGCCGCAGGCCCCTGTGCGTCCGCTCGCCGGCGGGCGCCGCCGGACCGGACGGGGGCCTGCGGC
>NZ_JBSHAP010000140.1:0-23404 GCF_053611565.1 Kitasatospora sp. NPDC054795 | reverse complement strand
TTCGGACCGCCTTCCAGCGGACCCTCCGGGCTTCGTTCTTTCGTGTTTCCAGCTTATCAGATGTTTTCCGCTCCGTTTTCCGGAGTTTCATTCATCGGATTCGCTTTCCGCTTTGCCGCCCCGGTCTCCCGCGGCGACTCCGGAACTGTACGGTGACCGGCCCGCCACATGCAAATCGCCCCTGCCCGGGGGTCCGGGCAGGGGCGATCAGTGCCAGTCGATGCCGGTCGGAGCCGGGTCAGCGGACCTCGGTGATCTCCGGACCGCGCGCGAACGGGTCGAGCGAGGTGCCGCCGAAGCGGTTGTCGCCCTCGCCGCCGGCGGCGGCCCCGCCACCGTCGGCGACCATCTGGGCGTCCTCGGGAAGCTTCAGGACGATCGGGTCACGGGGAGCCATCGGGGACTCGCCGCGCACGACGACCGTCTGCCGGAAAACCTGCTCCAGGATCCCGGCCATCTCCGGCTGCACTGCGGCCTGGCCCGAGATCACACCGCGCAGGAACCAGCGCGGGCCGTCGCAGCCGACGAACCGCACCAGCTGCACACCCTGGGTGCCGTCCGGCAGCTGCACCGGGACCTGGGCACGGAGGTGCCAGCCGAGCGGGCCCTCCTCCTCCTCGATGAGGCCGCCCTGCGAGGTGATGCCGTTGGCGATCTCCTCCCGGACCTCCCCCCAGATGCCCTCGGACTTCGGGGCCGCGAAGGCCTGGAGCTGGATGGCGCTGTTGCCGAGCACGAGGGTGGCGGCCACGATCGCGTCACCGGCGACCTCGACGCGCAGCTCCATGCCCTCGACACCGGGGACCAGCAGACCCCCGAGGTCGACTCGCCCCTCCTCGGGGTCCTCGAGCTCAGAGTGGTCCCACGGACCGTCCGGCCGGGGGGCCGGCGGCAGCCCGACCCTGTCGGCCGGGTCCAGCTCGGTCACGTTCTCGCTCTCGGCGGAACCTTCGACGTCATCGGCCGTCTCGTCGGCGCTGATGGCGTCGTCGGCGAGCTGCTCGACAGCGTCCTCGCTCTTCTGGCGACGACGGAACACGGTCACTGTCCTTCCCGGTCCAAGACCGATGCGAATACCTGCTCGGCTTCCTGCGAGGCCGCGGGCATGCTAGACCGCGGCGTGGCCGCCGGTCGACCCGAACCCGCCCTCGGCACGTGCCGACCCAGGCAGCTCCTCCACCTCGTGGAAACGGGCCTTCTCGACCTGCTGGATCACCAGCTGGGCGATCCGGTCCCCTCGGCGGAAGCTGACCCCCTCGCGCGGGTCCAGATTGACGACGATCACCTTGATCTCTCCACGGTACCCGGCATCGACCGTCCCCGGGGCGTTCACGAGGGCAACGCCGCAACGAGCTGCGAGCCCGGACCGGGGGTGGACGAAGGCCGCGTAGCCGTCCGGCAGGGCGACGGCGATGCCGGTGGGCAGGACGGCCCGCTCGCCGGGGGCCAGCTCGGCGTCGACGGTGGTGCGCAGATCGGCACCGGCGTCCCCGGGCTGCGCGTAGGCGGGCAGCGGCAGCTCGGGGTCGATGCGCTTGATCAGGACGTCCAGCTGCGGGCGGGGGGTATCACTCAAGGGTTCACCTCAAAGGCTCGTGCGCGCTTCATCAGATCCGGGTCGTCGAGGACCTTCTCGATGTCCTCGGGACGACCGTGCGTGGTGAAGTGTTCCAGCTTCACCTGGATGAAGAGGGCCTGCGCACGGACGGCGAGCGGTCCGTCCGGGCCGCCGATCCGCGCCTCGGCGGCGCTGTAGATCTTCCGGCCGTGCACGCCGGTGATCCAGGCGCGCAGGTGCAGCACCGAGTCGACGGGCACCGGGCTGAGGAAGTCGGTCTCCAGCCGGCCGGTCACGGCGGGGGCGTGCAGCAGCCAGTTGAGCGTGCCGAGGGTCTCGTCCATGGCGGTGGTCAGCAGCCCGCCGTGGGCCAGGCCCGGGCCGCCCTGGTGGGCGTCGCGGACGGCGAACTCGGCGGTGACGTCGAGTCCCTCGCCGGCGACCGCGTCGATCCGCAGGCCGCCGGGGTGCTGCGGGCCGCAGCCGAAGCAGTGCTCGTAGTGGGAACCGAGCCGGGTGCCGGGGGCGGGCGCCCGGGGGTGGCGCTCCGGCAGGACGGCGTCCGGAGGCGGGGTGGTCGGGGTCGGCGGCATGACGGGCGCCGGCCGGTCGGTGGGGGTGCTGGGGGCTGTCGTACCGGTCACGGGCGCCAACCCTACCCAGGGGTAGCGGGCCTCCGGTGGGGGTGGCGTCCCGCGCCGGACGTCAGGGCGACCACAATGGGGGGCATGTACGACGAACGCCTCACGGTGCCGCGTTCCTGGTGGCTGCTCCCGATCGCGGTGGGTCTCACGCTCGCGCTGATCCTGATCCGGGTCAGCGGTCCGGCCGCGCTGATCGGGCTGGTGGTCGGCATCGCCGCCGGCGCGGTCGCGATCAGCAGTTACGGCTCGGCCCGCATCCGCGTGGTCCAGGGCTCACTGGTGGCCGGCCCGGCCCGGATCCCGGTGGACGCGCTCGGCGACGCTCAGGCGCTGAGCCCCGCCGAGGCGGCGGCCTGGCGCGGCCCCAAGGCCGATCCGCGCGCCTTCATGCTGCTGCGCAGCTACGTCCCGACGGCGCTGCGGGTCGAGGTGACCGACCCGGCCGACCCGACGCCGTACCTCTACCTGTCGACCCGCTCGCCGATGAAGCTGGCGGAGGCCCTGGAGGACGCCCGGCGCGGCGCCCGCACCTGAGGCGGGCCCGAGCCGGCCGTGAGCCGGCCGGGCCCGGACCCGGGCCGGACGAAGGGTCCGGCCGGACGAACCGAAGAGGCCGGACAAACGGAGAGGGACGGTTCCGCTGCTGCGGGACCGTCCCTACGACTTTGTCCTGACCGGGTTTCCGGCCGACTCCGTCCTCCCGGGCCCGTCCTGCCGGACGGTGCCCGGACCTGCCGTCCGGCCCCGCTGCCCGGGGCCGGAAGGAGCGGTGTGCCGGTCCCGCGGGCGCAGCCGCGGGCACCGGGCCCTGTCCGCCGCGGTGCTCAGGCGCCGCAGTCCCGGCAGATCGGGTTGCCGTTCTTCTCGCTGTAGAGCTGGCTGCGGTGGTGCACCAGGAAGCAGCTCATGCAGGTGAACTCGTCGGCCTGCTTCGGCAGGACACGGACGGCGAGTTCCTCGTTCGAGAGGTCGGCGCCGGGAAGCTCCATGCCCTCCGCGGCGTCGAACTCGTCGACGTCGACAGAGCTGCCGCCCTTGTCGTTCCGCCGAGCCTTGAGCTCTTCGATGCTGTCCTCGTTGACGTCATCGTCGGTCTTGCGTGGGGTGTCGTAGTCGGTTGCCATTTGTCGCTCTCCCCCTCCGGGTTGTGCGGTGTGTGCGGTATCTCCAGCGCACGTAACGCATGGGGGGTCGGTCTTGTGCCCGACCCGAGGCGGAGATTTTGCCTTACTTCAAGCCCTGTTACTCAATCGACACTCAGCACGGGCTCCATCGGGGTGATCCCCGGGCCTGCGGAAGGCCTCACGCTGGGCCATCGCCGACCCCTGTCGGACCCGATAAACCGGACACGCACAGTGAGCAAGTCCGGTGCGGGCGCCTGAGAAATCCCGTGCCCACCAGGGAGACCGACCGATCCCACGGACCGGCCGGGGGCCGATATCCGGTCACGGACGGCGATCGGCACCCCTGGGCCGGTGATCACTCTCCGGGGTTGCCCGGAATCGCGGAGCGACACGATGTGAGCTTGGTCACGTTAAGAATCTTCCTGGTCAAACCACGGAAAATCCACCCACTCCGACCGCCCGGCGCCGGGGCTCAGCCGGCGGTCTTCCGGGCCGCGCGGCGGGCCAGCAGGGCGGCCTGGCGCTCCTCGAACTTCCGGGCCTGGTCGTCCAGCCCGTCCAGGAAGACGCCCAGCTCGTTCTGCGCCAGCAGGCCCTCCGGGCCGAGCCCGCCGATCTCCATGACCTTGAGGTGGCGCAGCACCGGCTGGAGCACGTCGTCGTGGTGGATGCGCAGGTTGTACACCCCGCCGAGGGCGATCTGCGCGGCGGCGCGCTCGAAGCCGGGAATTCCGTGACCGGGCATCCGGAAGTCGGTGACGACGTCGGCGACGGCCCGCATGGCCTGGTCCGGGGCGATCTCCAGGGCGGCCTTCAGCAGGTTCCGGTAGAAGACCATGTGCAGGTTCTCGTCGTTGGCGATCTTCGCCAGCAGCTGCTCGCAGAGCGGGTCGCCGGCGTACCTGCCGGTGTTGCGGTGCGCGATGCGGGTGGCGAGCTCCTGGAAGGCCACGTACGCGACCGAGTGCAGCATGCTGTGCGCGTTGTCGGACTCGAAGCCCTCGGACATGTGGCTCATCCGGGCCCGCTCCAGCGCCACCGGGTCGACCGCCCGGGTCGCGAGCAGGTAGTCGCGGATCGCTATCCCGTGGCGCCCCTCCTCGGCCGTCCAGCGGTGCACCCAGGTGCCCCAGGCGCCCTCGCGGCCGAACATGGTCGCGATCTCGTGGTGGTAGCTGGGCAGGTTGTCCTCGGTCAGCAGGTTCACCACCAGCGACACCCGGCCCACCGCGGTCACCTGGGACTGCTCCAGCGACCAGGCCTCGCCGCCCAGCACGCCGTCGAAGTCGCGGCCCTGGCTCCACGGGACGAACTCGTGGGGCATCCACTCCTTCGCCACGGCCAGGTGGCGGTTGAGCTCCTTCTCGACGACCTCTTCGAGGGCGAGGATCAGACGCGCGTCGGTCCAGCCGCTCGCGACGAGCGGGGAGCTGCTGCTCTGCACAGGGGCGATGGTCACGGTCTTGCTCCTGAGGGGACGGCACGCGCTGGGACGGGCGCGTTGAGACGGGGACACTTCGTGCGGACCCGCCGACGGGCCGCCGGCGGATTCACCTACGGTTGCGTAGGTTACGACACCGTAAGTTGCTCGGGCCGGAAAAGACAAGCCGCCCCCGCCAGGCCTTATGTCGTCTTGACGGGCCTGGCGGGGGCGGCTGGGAACGGTCGCCTACGGAAGGGTCGTTCGACCCTTACGGAGAGGGGATGCGGACCCTCATGGTGAGTCCGCCACCGGCGCGCGGCGTGGCCTCGATGGTGCCGCCGTGGGCGCGCACCACGGAGCGGACGATGGACAGGCCGAGCCCGACCCCCTTGTCGCTGCGGGTGCGGTCGGCGCCCTTGATCCGGCGGAACGGCTCGAAGATGTGCTCCAGCTCGTACCCGGGCACCACCGGGCCGGTGTTGGAGACCACCAGCTCGCCGCCGCCGGGCACCGCCGTGGTGGCCAGCTCGACCCAGCCTCCCGGGGTGTTGTAGCGCACGGCGTTCTGCAGCAGGTTGAGCGCGAGGCGCTCCAGCAGCACGCCGTTGCCGCCGGCCATGGCCGGATCGAGCTTCGAGCGCAGCTCGACCTCGCGTTTGTCGGCCTCGCCGCGGGTCTGCTCCAGCGCCCGGGTGGCCACCTCGGACAGCTCCACCGGGCGCCGGTCGGTCAGCTCGTTCTCGCTGCGGGCGAGCAGCAGCAGGCCCTCGACCAGCTGCTCGCTGCGCTCGTTGGTGGCCAGCAGGGTCCTCCCCAGCTGTTGGAGGTCGGACGAGGCCGCCGGGTCGGAGAGCTGGACCTCCAGCAGGGTGCGGTTGATCGCCAGCGGGGTGCGCAGCTCGTGCGAGGCGTTGGCGACGAAGCGCCGCTGGGAGTCGAAGGAGCGGTCCAGCCGGTCCAGCATGCCGTCGAAGGTGTCGGCGAGCTCCTTGAGCTCGTCGTCCGGGCCGTCCAGCTCGATCCGGCGGTGCAGGTCGGAGGTGGCCACGTCGCGGGCGGTGCGGGTGATCCGGCCGAGCGGGCGCAGCACCCGGCCGGCCATCGCGTAGCCCGCCGCGAAGGCGATCACGGCGAGGCAGACCAGCATGGTCAGCGACTTGCGCAGCAGGGTGTTGAGCGCGGAGTTGGAGCGCGCCAGGTAGTCGGCGGCCTGCCACTGGTTGTAGTCGGTGCTGTTCATGGTGGTGCTGATGCCGTCGGGGCTGGTGACCCGGAGGCTGCCGTCGAAGACCAGCTTGCGCGGCGCCAGGTACGAGACGGCGTCCTGGAAGAACACGTACATCAGGAGCAGCAGCACCACGCCGGCCATCAGGAACATCCCGCCGTAGAGCAGCGTGAGCCGCATCCGGATGGTGGGGCGGAAGGGCAGCCAGGCGAGCATGCCGTCGCCGGGGGTGTAGTGCCCGGGGCGGTGGACGCGCGGCGGGGTCAGGGGCTTCGGCGGGACGGCACGCGGGCCGCCGGCGGGCGCGCCGGAGGCCCCGCCGGCTGGGGGCGGGGTGGTCATGATGGTCCTCTCGGGGCGTCCGCCGGGGCGGGCGCGTACAGCGGGGAGTCCGGGGTCGGGCGGACTCCGGTCGTCAGATCCGGTAGCCGGAGCCCGGCACGGTGACGATCACCGGCGGGTCGCCGAGCTTGCGGCGCAGCGTCATCACGGTGACGCGCACGACGTTGGTGAACGGGTCGGTGTGCTCGTCCCAGGCCTTCTCCAGGAGCTGCTCGGCCGAGACGACGGCGCCGCCGGCCCGCATCAGCACCTCCAGGACGGCGAACTCCTTGGGGGCGAGCTGGACGGTGCGTCCGTCGCGGATCACCTCGCGCCGGCCGGGGTCGACCGAGATGCCGGCGCGTTCCAGCACCGGGGGCAGCGGGACGGTCGCGCGACGGCCCAGCGCCCTTACCCGGGCGACGAGTTCGCTGAAGGCGAACGGCTTCGGAAGGTAGTCGTCCGCGCCGATCTCCAGGCCCTCGACCCGGTCGCTGATGTCGCCGGAGGCGGTCAGCATGATCACCCGGGTGGCCAGGCCCTGCTCGACCACCTTGCGGCAGACGTCGTCCCCGTGCACCAGCGGAAGATCGCGGTCCAGGACGACGACGTCGTAGTCGTTGACCGCGATGCGCTGGAGCGCGGCCTCCCCGTCGTACACCACGTCGACGGCCATCGCCTCGCGGCGCAGGCCGGTCGCGACGGCCTCGGCAAGCAGCTGCTCGTCCTCGACGACGAGAACCCGCACGGTCGTTGTCCCTTCTCCAGGCCGGCCCCGGAAAGCGGACGCACGGCTCCGACGGTGCCTCCATCCTGCCTGGTCCGGCGGTAAAGCAGCGATAAGCTGCCCCTCGGGCACGGAGCCGGAGCCCCCGGCCGTCACCGTTCGCACCCGCACCACTCCGCTTGGACTGTGACACAGGCAACTTTCTTCCGCCGGGAGGTTTCCCGCCCTCCGGGGCGGGGAGGACAGCTGCACACCCGCGATCTGGCTGACGGCCGGTCGCACCCACCCGCCGTGCGTTCATCCGCGCCGGCCCTGGGGCTGGGACATCACCGGGAGCGGCCGAAGGGCCGTCTCCGCACCTATCCGGACCTTCACCACCATCCGGGCTCGGTGCTTTCACCGGCTGGACCTCCTCGGGGCGGAGAGCGCACGACCGTGCACGTCCGACACAGTAAGGGGGCCCGTATGGACGCCTTCAAGGCCGGAATCCTGCAGCGCATAGCCAACGCCGAGCAGGATCTGCACCGCGCGATCGAGGCCGGGGACGAGTTCCTCGCCGAGGTGGAGCAGTCCGAGCTGGACGACCTCCGCCGACTCGCCGCCGAGCACGGCGTGGACACGGTGCTGGAGCGCCACCGCACCGCTGCCTGACCCGTCCGGCACACCGACCAGTCGCCGGATCTCCGGCACCAGCGGCCCTGCGGGGGCCGTGCGAAACCCAGGCCCTGGCATTCCCCGTATGCCAGGGCTCTTCGCATGTCCGGGGCCGCCCCGCCCCGCCCGCGGGTTCCGCGGGCGGGGCGGCCGGAACCGGTCAGTCCGCCCAGGCGCGCAGCGCGGCCAGCCGCTCCTGGAGCGGCTCGTACACCCCCGGGGCGGCGGCCACGGTCAGCTCGCCGTCGGGGCCGTGCCCGGGGCGGCCGCCGACCAGGGCCCCGGCCTCGGCGGCGATCAGGCAGCCGGCCGCCCGGTCCCAGGGGGCGAGGCCGCGCTCGTAGTAGCCGTCCAGCCGCCCGGCGGCGACGTCGCACAGGTCCACCGCGGCCGCCCCGCCCCGACGGATGTCGCGCACCTGCGGCATCAGCGCCAGCAGCACCTCGGCCTGCCGGACCCGCACCGACTGGACGTAGTTGAAACCGGTGGCGATCAGCGCCTGGCCCCAGGGCGGGGCCGGGCGGGCCGAGACCGGCCGGCCGTCGAGGCGGGCACCGCGGCCCAGGACGGCGTGGAACAGCTCCCCGCGGGCCGGGGCGTACACCACGCCGACGACCGCGCGGCCGTCCACCTCGGCGGCCACGCTGACCGCCCAGGAGGGCAGCCCGTACAGGTAGTTGACCGTCCCGTCGAGCGGGTCCACGACCCAGCGGACCCCGCTGGTGCCCGGCCGCTCGGCGCCCTCCTCGCCGAGGTAGCCGTCCTCCGGGCGGCGGTCGGTGATCAGCTCCAGGACGAGCTTCTCGGAGGCGAGGTCCATCTCGGTGACCACGTCGACCGGGCTGCTCTTGGTGCCGGCCACACCGAGGTCGGCGGGGCGGCCGTCGCGCAGCAGGGCGCCGGCCTGCCGGGCCGCGTCCAGGGCGACCTCCAGCAGGTCGTCGAGGAGCCGGTCGTCGGGCAGGGCGGGGGTGGGCACGGGGTTCTCCTCCGGAGCGACGGGACGGGCGGGACGGACGGGACGCGCAGGACGGACCGGGCGCGCGGGACGGGCGGTCAGTGCTCGGCGACGGGCGGTCAGCGCTCGGCGACGGCCGGACGCGGGGCGCGCGGGTTCGGGCAGCAGGCCACCGCGCACACGTCGTGGCTGGGGCCGAGGGTGCCGAGGGCGCAGCGGGTCACCCGCTCGCCGCGCTCGACGGCGGCCCGCTCCAGGACGAGCTCGCGCACCGCCGCGGTGAACCGGGGGTCGGCGCCGACGGTGGCGGCCCGGGCCACCGGCAGGCCGAGCTCGGCGGCCTTGGCCACGGCCTCGGTGTCGAGGTCGTACTTGACCTCCATGTGGTCGGAGACGAAGCCGATCGGGACCATGACCACGGCGGGCGCGCCGTCGGCGTGCTGGGCCTCCAGGTGGTCGCAGACGTCGGGTTCCAGCCACGGGGTGTGCGGGGCCCCGCTGCGGCTCTGGTACACCAGCTCCCACGGCCGCTCGGCCACGCCGGTGCGGTCGGCCACCGCGGCGGCGATCAGCCGGGCCACGTCCAGGTGCTGGGCGACGTACGCGCCGCCGGGCTCGCCGCGGGCCGGGTCGTCCGGGGCGCCGGAGGTCTCGGCCATCGAGTCCGGGACGGAGTGGGTGGTGAACGCCAGCCGGGCGCCGGGACGGACGGCCTCGGGCAGCTCCGCCAGGGCGGCCAGGACGGCGTCGGTCATCGGCTCGACGAAGCCCGGGTGGTTGTAGAAGTGCCGCAGCTTGTCGACCCGCAGGGCGGGCACGCCCTCCTCGGCGAGCGCGGCCAGCGCGTCGGCCAGGTTCTCCCGGTACTGGCGGCAGCCCGAGTAGCCGGCGTAGGCGCTGGTGGCGAGCACCGCGATCCGGCGGTGGCCGTCGGCGGCCAGCTCCCGCAGAGTGTCGACCAGGTAGGGCGCCCAGTTCCGGTTGCCCCAGTAGACCGGCAGGTCCAGTCCGTGCCCGGCGAAGTCCTTGCGCAGCGCGGCGAGCAGCTCGCGGTTCTGCCCGTTGATCGGACTGACCCCGCCGAACATGAAGTAGTGCTTGCCCACCTCCTTCAGCCGCTCCTTGGGGATGCCGCGGCCGCGGGTGACGTTCTCCAGGAACGGGACGACGTCCTCGGGGCCCTCGGGCCCGCCGAAGGAGAGCAGCAGCAGGGCGTCGTACGGGGCGGCGCCGGAGGGGGAGGGTTTGCGCGCGTCGGACATGGCACCGATCCTGCCACTGAGGGGCCGGGCGCCGTCGCGGGGGCCGCGCGGGTGTCCGGAAAATACCGTTTGCCAACGTACGTAAGCTGTGTTTGCCAGCCTTGTTCCTTACTCCCCCTGCCCGGAGCTCCCGTGCTGTCCAGCTACCGCCAGATATTCGCCTCCCCCGGCACTCTGGCCTTCTCCTCCACCGGCTTCGTCTCCCGACTGCCGATCTCCATGACCGGGATCGGCATCGTGACCATGCTGTCCCAGCTCAGAGGCTCCTACGGGGTGGCCGGCCTGGTCTCCGCCTGCCTCGCGGTCTCCGCCGCGATCCTCGGCCCCCAGGTCTCCCGGCTGGTGGACCGGCACGGCCAGCGCAGGATCATCGTCCCCGCCATGGCGATCACCATCGTCGCCGTCACCGGCCTGCTGCTCTGCGCCCGGCTGGAGGCCCCGGACTGGACGCTGTTCCTGTTCGCCGCCGGCATGGGAGTGATGCCCAGCACCGGTGCGATGGTCCGCGCCCGCTGGGCCCACCTCTACCGCGAGGACACCGGCAAGCTGCACACCGCCTACTCCTTCGAGGCCGTGGTCGACGAGGTCTGCTTCATCGTGGGCCCGATCCTCTCCATCGGCCTGGCCACCTCCGTCTTCCCCGAGGCCGGCGTGCTGCTCGCCGGGATCTTCCTCGCCGTCGGCGTGCTGCTGTTCGCCGGGCAGCGCTCCACCGAGCCGCCGGTCCACCCGGCCGCCCGGCACGCGGGCGGCTCGGTCATCCTCAACCGCGGCCTCCAGGTGCTGATCGTGACCTTCGTCGCCACCGGCGCGATCTTCGGCTCGGTCGAGGTGGTCACCGTCGCCTACGCCGAGGCCCAGGGCCACAAGTCGATCTCCAGCGTGATCCTCGCCCTGTGGGCGCTCGGCTCCTGCCTGGCCGGGGTGGTCTTCGGGACCCTCAAGCTCACCGGCTCGATGGCGGTGCGCTTCCTCGTCGGCGTCCTGTTCATGGCGGTCAGCATGGTGCCGCTGCTGCTGGTCGCCCACGCGGTGCACGGCGTCGGCGGGCTGGTCGCGGTCGGCGCCGCGCTGCTGATCGCCGGCATCGCCATCTCCCCCACCCTGATCACCGCGATGGCCCTGGTCGAACGGCTCGTCCCGGCCTCCCAGCTGACCGAGGGCATGACCTGGACCACCACCGGCCTGGCCCTCGGCGTCGCGGTCGGGTCCTCGGCCGGCGGCTGGGTGGTCGACGCCTCCGGAGCCGCCGCGGGCTACTGGGTGCCGCTGGCCGCGGGCCTGCTCGGCGTGGTCGCCGCCCTCGCCGGCCTCGCCCGGCTGCGCGCCGGACTGACCACCGCACCCGCCGCCGAGGCGGCCGCCGACGGGGCCGGACGACCCGTAGACGCCGACCGGTGAACTGACTAGTCTCTCGCCCTACCCGCGGGCCGTACCGGCGGGTAGGGCGGTAGCGCCGCCCCGGACCGCGCCGACCCGTTCGGCCACGGAGCAGGAGGCAGCGCAATGCCCCAGGCCAGTACCGCGACCCCCACCCGGTGGACCAACTGGGCCGGCAACCAGAGCGCCCGGCCCGCCCGGGCCGCCGCCCCCGGCACCGCGGAGGAACTGGCCAAGGAGATCCTGCGGGCCGCCGAACAGGGCCGCACCGTCAAGGCCGTCGGCTCCGGCCACTCCTTCACCTCCATCGCCTCCGCCGGCGACGGCGTCCAGATCCGCCCGCACGCGCTCACCGCCGTCCGCGCGATCGACCGCGAGGCCGGCACCATCACCGTCGAGTCCGGCCTCCCGCTGCACCGGCTCAACCGGGTCCTCGCCGCCGAGGGCCTCTCGCTGACCAACATGGGCGACATCGAGGTCCAGACGGTGGCCGGCGCCACCAGCACCGGCACCCACGGCACCGGCCGCGACTCCGGCTCGCTGGCCGCCCAGATCCGCGCCCTGGAGATCGTCCTCGCCGACGGCACCGTCCGGTACTGCTCCCCCACCGAGAACCCCCGGCTCTTCCAGGGCGCCCGGCTCGGCCTCGGCGCCCTCGGCGTGATCACCGCGCTCACCTTCGGCGTCGAGCCGGCCTTCCTGCTCACCGCCCACGAGCAGCCGATGGGCTTCGACGAGGTGCTGGAGCGCCTGGACGACCTCACCGCCGTCAACGAGCACTTCGAGTTCTACTGGTTCCCGCACACCGACCGCTGCGCCACCAAGCGCAACAACCGCAGTCAGGGCCCGGCCGCCCCGCTGCCCCGGTTCAAGGAGTGGCTGGAGGACGACTTCCTCTCCAACACCGTCTGGGAGGGCGCCTGCCGGGTCGGCCGGCGCTTCCCCGGCTCGATCCCCTCGATCGCCTCGATGGCCAGCCGGGCCTGGTCCGAGCGCAGCTTCACCGACGCCGCCTACAAGGTGTTCACCAGCCCGCGCAAGGTCCGCTTCGTGGAGATGGAGTACGCGGTGCCGCGCGCGGCCGTCGGCGAGGTGCTGCGCGAACTGAAGGCCCTGGTCGAGCGCTCCGACTGGAAGGTCAGCTTCCCGGTCGAGGTGCGCTTCTCCCCCGCCGACGACCTCTGGCTCTCCACCGCCTCCGGCCGGGACAGCGCCTACGTCGCCGTCCACCTCTACCGGGGCACCGCCGACCAGGGCTACTTCACCGGCGTCGAACAGCTGATGACCGCCCATCAGGGCCGGCCGCACTGGGGCAAGCTGCACACCCGCGACGCCGAGTACCTGGCCGGCGTCTACCCGCACTTCGGCGACTTCACCGCGCTGCGCGACGAGGTCGACCCGCAGCGGGTGTTCGGCAACGACTACCTGCGCCGGGTGCTGGGCGCCTGACCGGCGCATGTCCTAGGAGGTCGCGGCGGCCCCGTCGGCCGACGGCGGGGCCACCGGTGCCTTCGCCGGTTCCTTCAGCGGCTCCCTCGCCGGGGCGTCGCTCGGCGCCGGCGACTGCGGGGTCGTCCCGCCGCCGGGCTTCCCGCCGCCCGCCGACGGGGAGGCGCCGGCCGACGGGGTCGCGCCCGGGCCCGCCGAGGGCGAGGCCGTCCCCGCGCCGGTGCTCGGCGTGTCGCCCGGCTCCCGGCTCGGCCGGGTGGTCGCCGGGGCCGAGGCGCCGCCGGACGGCGCGGTTTCCTGGCCCGGGCGGCCGCCCGGGGCGGGCCGGTCCGTCGGGGCGTCCTGTGGCCGGTCGGACTTGTCGGACTTGGACGTCAGCGCCCCGCCGAAGGACGTGCCGTTGCCGGACTCGCCCTTGACCGTCGCCGACACCGGCTGCCCGGTGGCCAGTTCGAACGCCACGATCGGCGCCATCGCCAGCACGAAGACCAGCCCGGACACCGCCGCGTACGTCTTCCAGCCCCACCGCCGGCGCGCCCGCACCACCTGCGGCTCGTTCCACTCCGAGGTGATCACCGGCGGCTGCGCCCGCGTCCCGGACGGCCCGGTCTCCACCGGCGCCTGCCGCAGGGTGTTGGCGGCCTGGTTCGGCCCCCGGTCCACCGCCTCGCGCAGCTGCTCACCGGTCCGCTTGAAGATGTGCTGGAACACCGCGCCACCGGTGGTGGCCCCGATGCTCACCACGGCGGCGCCCAGGATCGTGCCGTACACCCCCAGCTCGGAGGCCAGCAGTGCGCCCACCACCGTGGCCAGCGCACTCGCCGCGACCTGAGCCACACTCAGATCGATGCGCCTGCGCTCGTCCTTGACCTTTCCGCCCTCCTCGGCGGGGCTCCGCTCCGGCATCAACATCCCTCGGTCCGTACGACTGTTCCTCGAACAAGGCTCTCCATCTTGCACAAAGAAGGACACAAGGGACGAAAATGCGGTTCTCCGCGCCCGGCTTGTGTGAAGATGATCACCGTTCATCCGACGGTGGTCCGCCATTGGGGGAGCGCGCTCTTGAGATTCCCGTGAATCGCGGGAGACTTGAGCGGCGAGCCGCCCCGCTGGATGCCACGAATGGAGTACTGTTCGTAAAGCCCGAGCCTTGGGTCGACTTGTCGACTACGTCTACACCGGTAGCTTGACGAGGAGCCACTGAACGGGCACGCACGGCGACGCCGGTCCCGGATCGTCGCGAACACTCCGCGTGCGAGGACGGCCGGGACACCCAGGCGCGACGCCGACGGACGGCGTGGCAAAAAGGCAACCGTGCCACAGCGGCGCGCGCGGGCGTAAGCCCGACACGCCGGGGAACTCAGCAAGGTTGTGGCCAGTCGCCAGTGGGCAGGCCACACTCAGTACGGGAGCAGCGACGCAGGTGACGTCGGCAGGCACCACCCGGGAGGTAACCGTGCCCGAACTGCGGGTTGTGGCCGTCAGCAACGACGGCACACGGCTGGTGCTCAAGGCTGCCGACAGCACGGAGTACACCCTTCCCATCGATGAGCGGCTGCGTGCCGCCATCCGCGGGGACCGGCCGCGCCTCGGCCAGATCGAGATCGAGGTCGAGAGCCATCTGCGGCCCCGGGACATCCAGGCCCGGATACGAGCCGGTGCCTCCGCCGAGGAGGTCGCCCAGGCGGCCGGCATCTCCGTCGACCGCGTCCGCCGCTTCGAGGGCCCGGTGCTCGCCGAGCGCGCCTTCATGGCCGAGCGCGCCCGCAAGACCGCGATCCGCCGCAACGGCGAGTCCCCCGGTCCGCAGCTCGGCGAGGCCGTCGCCGAGCGGCTCGCGCTGCGCGGCGCCGAGAAGGAGACCGAGCGCTGGGACTCCTGGCGGCGCGACGACGGCACCTGGGAGGTCATCCTCTCCTACCGGGCCGACGGCGAGGGCCGCAGCGCCTCCTGGACGTACGACCCGCCCCGGCGCCTGGTCCAGCCCAACGACGACGAGGCCCGCGCGCTGATCGGCGAGAACGTCGAGCGCGAGGAGGAGTCGGTCTTCCCGTTCATCCCGCGGATCGCCCGACTCCCCCACGAGCGGCCGCCCCGCCCGATGATCGACCGGCCCTCGGCCGACCGCATCATGTCGGCCCGCGAGGTCCGCGAGTCGCGGGAGGCCACCGCCGAGGCCCGGGACTCCTTGACCAGCCTGCTCGACGTGGTCCCCGCCTTCCGCGGCGACCTCGCCGTCGGCGCCCCCGCCCCGATCGAACCGGTGCCCGCCGAGGTCGCCGAGGAGAGCGAGGAGGCCGCTGCGGCGGCCGCCCCGGCCGTCGGCGCGGGCTCGGCCTACGCCGACATCCTGATGCCGCGCGCCGTCGCCCCGCACCGCGAGCGCCTGGTCGGCACCACCGACCGGCAGGCCGAGGCGGACGGCGTCCGGCCCGGGCGCCGGGCCACCGTGCCCAGCTGGGACGAGATCGTCTTCGGCAGCCGGCGCAAGAAGCAGGAGTAGTAGCGCAGCAGCACGGTGGTAGGGGGCGTCGGCCGAGCCGGCGCCCCCTACCGCTGCGCACCCGTCGGGGGATCCCGCCGCAGGGTGCGCGCCGGCTCAGCCCGGCTGCTCGGTGACCGCCACCGGACGCGACTCGTCGCTCGACCACTCGCTCCACGAGCCCGGGTACAGCACGGCCGGCAGACCCGCCACCTCCAGCGCCAGGATCTGGTGCGCCGCCGTCACGCCCGAACCGCAGTACACCGCGGTCTCCCGCTCCCCCGCGCCCAGCGCCTGGAACCGGGCGGCCAGCTCGGCGGCCGGCCGGAACCGGCCGTCCGGGCCCACGTTACCGGCCGTCGGCGCCGAGACCGCGCCCGGGATGTGCCCGGCCCGCGGGTCCACCGGCTCGCTCTCGCCCCGGTAGCGCTCCCCGGACCGGGCGTCCAGCAGCAGGCCGCCGCGCGCCAGGGCCGCGGCGCCGTCCCCGTCCACCGTCGGCAGCTGCCCCGGCACCGGCTTGAAGTCGCCCTCCCCCGGCTCCGGCAGCTCGGTCGACACCGGCAGCCCGGCCTCCTGCCAGGCCGCGAACCCGCCGTCCAGCACCCGGACGTCCCGGTGCCCGGCCCAGCGCAGCAGCCACCAGGCCCGGGCCGCCGCCATCGAGGCCGCGCCGTCGTACACCACGACCGGGCGCGGCGCACTCACCCCGAAGCGGCGCATCGCCGCGCCGAACTCCTCCGGGTCCGGCAACGGGTGGCGACCGCCCCGGCCGGGGGCGCCGGGCGGGGCGGCCAGGTCCCGGTCCAGCTCGACGAAGTGGGCGCCGGGCAGGTGACCGGCCCGGTACTCCTCGGCCGCGGTCGGGCCGCCCGGCGCGGCGCCGACCAGCTGGTAGCGCACGTCCAGCAGCACCGGCGGCAGCGCGGAGGCCAGCGCCTCCCGCAGCTCGGCCGCGGAGATCAGCGGGGAACCGTCGTTGTAGGTGGTGGTCATGGCGGCCATTGTCGCGCAGCGCGGCCCCGGCGGTGGGGCATCCGGCTCCTTGCCGCGGTCCGACCCGCGAAATCCGACGGAATCCGTCGGGACACGCCCGAACCGCCGCTCTTTGTGGTGTCTTTGCCGGATTTTCCGCGCGGCCCGAGGGTTGGGCGCCCGCCAGGGTGGAAGCATCACCCTCGCGCGCGTGGATTTCCGTGCGCCAACCACCCACGAGGAGGCCCGCATTGCCCGCGGTGGAACTCCGACTGGCCCAGGGCACGCCCTGCTGGGTCAGCCTGCTGACCGACGACCTGCCCGGCGCCCGCGCCTTCTACGGCGCCCTGCTCGGCTGGACGTACACGCCCGGGCCCGGGCAGCTCGGCGACTACGTCCGGGCCGAGCTCGACGGGGCGCCGGTGGCCGGCCTCGGCGTCTCCACCGCCACCGGCTTCCCGGTGCAGTGGACCACCTACTTCGCCGTGGACGACGCCGACCGCACCGCCCAGCTGGTCCGCGAGTGCAGCGGGACCGTCGCCGTCGGACCGCTCCAGGCCGAACGCGCCGGGCGGATGGCCATCGCCGCCGACGTCTCCGGTGCGGTCTTCGGCCTCTGGCAGGGCCAGGAGCATCTCGGCCGGGAGGCCGGCCGTGAACCGGGCGCCCCGGCCTGGGCCGAACTGCTCACCCCCGACGCACAGGGCGCCGCCGCCTTCTACTCCACCGTGTTCGGCCGCCCGGTCCGCTCCGCCGCGGACGAGACCGCGCTGCTGGTGAGCGGGCGGCCGGTCGCCGGCATCCGGCACCGCGCCGAGCTGCGCGGCCACCCGCCGCGCTGGCGCACCCACTTCGTGGTCCGCGACGCCGGGCTGGCCGCCCGTCACGCCGTGGAGCTCGGCGGCCGGGTCCTGGTCGAACCGCACGACACCGCCCGCGGCCGCGCCGCCCGGCTCGCCGACCCGCAGGGCGGGCACTTCTCCGTGCTGGAAGTGATTCCGTAGCGGCCGGCGCCGTCCGGGGGCGCCGCTGTTCAGGGGCGTCGGCGCCCGCGGGCCGCCGGCCGTCTCGGGCCTGCTGTTCCGCTCCGGCCTGCCGTTCCCCTCGGGCCTGACATTCCCCTCGGGCCGGCCGATCCCGTCAGGCCTGCTGGTCCTCGAAGGGCAGCACGTCCGGGGAGAGCACCGAGGCGCGCGCCGTCGCGGCGGTCAGCCGGCGGCGGTGGTGGCGGCGGCACAGCACCTCGTAGCCGACCTCGTCCCGGTCCACCGAGATGTCGCCGATCACCACCTGCGCGCCCTCGACCACCATCACGCCGCCGACCGTCCGGGCGTTGTGGGTGGCCCGGGCGCCGCACCAGCACAGCGCCTCGACCTGGAGCACCTCCACCCGGTCGGCCAGCTCGATCAGCCGCTGCGAGCCCGGGAACAGCCGGGTGCGGAAGTCGGTGGTGATGCCGAAGGTGTAGACGTCGATGTCCATCTCGTCCACCACCCGGGCCAGCTGGTCGACCTGTTCGGCCGCGAAGAACTGCGCCTCGTCGCAGATCAGGTAGTCCACCCGCCCGCCCGCCGAGATCCGCTGCACCACGTGCGCGTGGAAGTCGAAGTCGTCCGTCACCTCGACCGCGTCGGCGCGCAGGCCCAGCCGGCTGGAGATCGTCGCCGCGCCCGCCCGGTCGTTGCGGGTGAGGATCACGCCCTGCCGGCCGCGCGCGGTGTGGTTGTGGTCCATCTGCAGCGCCAGCGTCGACTTGCCGCAGTCCATCGTGCCCGAGAAGAACACCAGTTCAGCCATGGGTGGAGCAAAGGCCTTTCAAATCAAGGGAGTTCGGGCACAGAGAAGTCAAGTGGGCGGCGCGGCCCGGCTAGCCGCGGACTTCGAGCAGCGGTACGAACTGCTCGACCGGGGTCATCGAACCGTGCAGACCGATCATCGCGGACTCGCCGGGCTCGTTGCGGGAGGCGACGATCGCGATGTCGTCGCGCGCCGCGGCCACCACGTCGCCGATCCGGGCGTACACCCGCTCGTCCACTGTCGGACCGAACCAGCCCGCCTCGATCGCCCGGTCCCGGGTGGCCACCCACATCCGGTCCCCCAGCACCTCACTCCAGACCGCGTGCACATCGGCCGCCGCACCCGGCACCGCGTACACGTGCCGGGCCCGGCCCTCGCCGCCGAGCAGGGCGACGCCGGCGCCCAGCTCCCAGTCCTCGTCGAAGTCGATCCGGTCCTCCGGCGCGATGTCGATCATGCCGTGGTCGGCCGTCACGTACATCGCCGAGCGCGGCGGCAGCTGCGCGGCCAGTCGGCGGGCCAACCGGTCCACCGCGTCCAGCGTCATCCGCCACTCGTCCGAGTCCACCCCGAAGCGGTGGCCCGCACCGTCCAGCTCGCTGACGTAGGTGTACACCAGCGCCCGGTCGTGCTCGGCCAGCCAGGAGGCCGCCAGGTCCATCCGTTCCTCGCCCGTGGTGCGGCCGAGGAAGGTGCCGCCGGACAGCGCCACCCTGGTCAGCGGGGTCTGGGCGAACAGCGGGGACGAGACCTGCGCGGTCGCCACCCCGGCCTGGTGGGTGCGCTCGAAGACCGTCGGGTACGGCTGCCAGGCGTGCGGGTCGGTCGGCGGCTGCCAGCGCAGCTGGTTCATCAGGTAGCCGGCGCCCGGCACCGCCACCGTGTACCCGGCCAGGCCGTGCAGGCCCGGCGGCGTGCCGGTGCCGACCGAGGCCAGCGAGGTCGCCGTGGTCGACGGGAAGCCCGCGGTCAGCGGACGGCCGCTGCCGCCCAGCGAACTCCCGACGAGCGAGGACAGGAACGGCGCGTACTCGGGGTGGCGCAGCAGCAGCTCCCAGCCCAGGCCGTCCACCAGGAACACCACCACCCGGTCCGCCGGGGCGATCGGGAGCGTCGCGGTGAACCCGGGGACGCCCAGCCCCGCCGCCACCGAGGGCAGCAGGTCGCACAGCGAGCCGCTGCCGTACGGGGGCGCGGGGGCCGTGGCCGGGTCAAGGATCTCGAAGGCGTCGTAGCCGTCGGCAGGAACGAAGGACATGGAACCGGATTCGTAGCGGTGCGGTCGGTCGGATGCGGCGGAGCTCAGACCCGCGGGCTGGTGCTGATCGTCGCGTCGGACAGCGCCCGGGCGAACACCAGCGCCTGGGCCACCGTCTCCGGACCGTCGCCGGCCTCGCTCACCCGCAGGGAGAGGTCGTCGGCCGTGGCCGAACCGGTGTAGCCGTGGTCCGCCTCGCAGTTCGGGTCCGAGCAGCCGGCCGGCTCCAGGTCCAGGCGCTGCACCGCGCCCCAGCCGATCGTCAGCACCACCTCGCGCGGCAGGGTGCCCGGGGTGTACGTCTCGGGGTTCGCCACCATCCGGCTCAGCACGACCGAACCGATCCGGTCCAGTCGGACGCTCTCCGTCGACGTCGTCGCGAACGGCATCGCCGGGCTGCCCTCGGCCCCGGACTGCTCGTCGGTGTGACTCACCACGAACCGGGTCGGGGTGAGCACCAGCACCGTCACGTGCCGGCGCACCTCGTTGGCGTCGAACGTCGTCTCCTGGTGCACCAGGTAGGAGCTGATCGGCTCCGGGCCCACCGCGGACTCGACCGCCTCGGACACCAGGGCCGGGTAGTAGCCGCTGCGCTCGATAGCCGAGCGCAGGTCCTGAGTGGTGGTGGTACCGGTCTTCGCCATATCTCCATCCTGGCATGGTCCGCCGACGAAGCGGGCGGCACGGCGCCGAGCTTCGGACAACAGCGCCCGGGCAGGGCGCAACCAAGGAAGGTTACAGCGTGCTCATCGCGCGCGGGCCCAGATCGCTGCGGACCGGCAGGGGCGCGACCCTCACCCGCGCCCCCAGGATCGCCAGTCCGTGCGGGGCCACGACCACCGGTTCGAGATCCACCGAGGCGATCTCCGGAACGTCGTCCACCAGCTGCGAGACCCGCAGCAGCAGTTCCTCCAGCGCGCCGGTGTCCACCGCCTCGGCGCCGCGCCAGCCGAACAGCAACGGCGCCGCCCGGACCTCCCGGATCAGCCCGGCGACGTCCTGGTCGGTGGCCGGAACCAGCCGGTGCGCCGTGTCGCCCAGCAGTTCGGCCGGCGCACCGGCCAGGCCGAAGGAGAGGATCGCGCCGACCGCCGGGTCCACCGTGGCGGCGATCACGGTGTCCACGCCGCGCGGCGCCATCCGCTGGACCACCAGCTCGGCCTGCGCGGCGCCGCCGAGCAGCGCGTCCAGTTCGCGGTGGGCGCGGCGCAGGCCCGCCTCGTCGGTCAGGTCCAGCCGGACGCTGCCCAGGTCGGGACGGTGGCGCAGGTGCGGGGCGGTCGCCTTGAGGGCCACCGGGTAGCCGAGCGTCCCCGCGGCCCGTACGGCCGTCTCCTCGTCCGGGGCCGGCCGCACCGGGGAGACGTCGATCCCGTAGCGGGCCAGCAGTTCCTGGGCCCCGGCCTCGGGCAGGGTGATCCGGGCGCCGCCGGGCTGGGTGCGCGCCGCAACCGCGGCCCGGGTGCTCAGCGCCGCCTCCACCAGGCGGCGGGCGCCGGGCTCGTCGATCCGGTCCAGCTCGGGGACGCGCGCCGTCTCCTCCGCCTCGGCCGTACGGCGGCGCCACTGCGCGTAGTGCACGGCGTGGGTGAGGGCGTTCACGGCCCGCTCGGGCGCCGCGTAGGCGGGGATGCCGCCGGGGCGCAGCCGGGTCGGCAGGTCGGTCAGCGCCAGGTGGGTGAGCAGCAGCGGCTTGCCCAGCTCCCGGGCGCGCAGGGCCGCTTCGAGCAGGGCGGCGGCGATCTCCGGGTCGTCCGAGCCCATCGCCGGGTCGTCCTCGCCGGTCAGCCGGCCGCCCATGAAGGCGTGGGCGGAGGTGCCGATCGGCGGGATGGCGACGGCGATCACCGCGTCCACGGCCGGGTCGGCGAGCGCGACGTCCAGGGCGATCCGGAAGTTCTCGCCGGTCGCGGCGGTGGTGAGGTCGACGGGGGTGCACGGGCGCAGGCCGGCGCTCAGCAGGGCGTCGTAGGTGAGCAGGCCGAGCGAGTCGGAGTTGCCGACCACCGCGACCCGGTCCCCCGGCGGCAGCGGCTGCTGGGCCAGCAGCTCGCCGGTGTCGTACAGCTCGGTGATCGTCGCCACCCGGGTGACGCCCGCCTGTTCGAACAGCGCGTCCACGGTGGCGTCGCGCAGGCCGGTGGCGGTGGCGGGGACGGCGTGGCCGGGCGGCAGGCTGCCGGTGTGCCGGGCGCCCTTGACCACCACGACCGGCTTGACGGCGGCCAGCCGGCGGGCGATCCGGGTGAACTTGCGCGGGTTGCCGAAGGACTCCAGGTAGAGCAGCACCACCTGGGTGGCGTCGTCCTCGGCCCAGTACTGGAGGAAGTCGTTGCCGGAGACGTCGGAGCGGTTGCCGACCGAGGCGAAGGTGGAGACGCCGAGGCCGCGCTTGTGGGCGGCCTCCAGCAGGGCCACGCCGATCGCGCCGGACTGGCAGAAGATCCCGAAGCCGCCGCTACCGGGCAGGCGCGGGGCGAGCGAGGCGTTCAGCGGGTGCTGCGGGTCGGTGTTGATCAGGCCGAAGGCGTTCGGGCCGATCACCCGCATGCCGGCCGCGCGGGCCTGGCGGACCAGCGCGCGCTGGCGGTCCCGGCCCTCCGGGCCGGTCTCCGCGTAGCCGGCGGTGACCACCACCAGGCCCTGCACCCCGTGGGCGCCGCAGTCGGCGACGGCGGCCGGGACGGCACCCTCGGGGACGGCGATCACGGCGAGGTCCACCGGTCCGGGAATGTCCAGAATCGAACGGTGGACCGGGACGCCGTCCAGCTCGGTGCCGGGCGCGGCGTTGCGGTTCACCGCGTACAGCGCGCGGTCGGCCGGGGCGTCGTCCCCCAGGAGGTCGCGCAGGATGGCCCGGCCGACGGTCTGCGGGGTGCGGGAGACCCCGATCACCGCCACCGAGCGCGGGGTGAGCAGCCGCTGCACCGAGCGCGCCTCGGCGCGGTGCTCGCGGGCGCGCATCACGGCGAGCGAGCGGTCGGTCTGTTCGAGGTCGAACTCCAGGTGCACCACGCCGTCGGCGAAGCTGCGGTGCTGGGTGTAGCCGGCGTCGGTGAAGACCTTCACCATCTTCCGGTTCTCCGGCAGCACTTCGGCCTGGAAGCGGCGGATGCCGCGCTCCTGCGCGACCGCCGCGATGTGCTCCAGCAGGGCGGAGGCCACGCCGCGGCCCTGGTGGGCGTCCTGCACCAGGAAGGCCACCTCGGCGTCGGTGCCGGTGTCGCAGGGGCGGCCCTCGGCGTCGATCCGGTCGTACCGGACGGTGGCGATGAAGCGGTCCCGGACCACCACCGCGAGGCCCACCCGGTTCACGAAGTCGTGGTGGGTGAAGCGGCGCACGTCCTTGTCGGAGAGCCGCGGGTAGGGGGCGAAGAAGCGGAAGTACTTGGACTGGTCCGACACCTGCTCGTAGAACTCCACGAGCCGGCCGGCGTCGGCGGGGGTGATCGGCCGGATCCGGGCCGTGCCGCCGTCACGCAGCAGGATGTCCGCTTCCCAGTGCTGCGGATAGTCGGGTTGCTCGGGGTTCGCCACCGCGGGGTCTTCCACATTCGTCAGGTTATCCGGCGGCGGGCCGAATGGCGCCGGGCGCGTGCTCACGGCAGGGTGGACAGCGCCATCGGCCGGGATTTATGCCCCGAAAAGAAACAATCACAACTCCTGAACGCGGCGGTTTCCAGGGGCCGCCTGCGTGCAACACTGGTCTAGACAACATGGCCGCTTCCCCCGCTCCCCCTGAGCACGGCCGTGACCAGCTTCACCGGAAAGGCACGTCTCATGGCTGAGCGCCGCGTCACCATCGGTTGGGCCGAGGGCCTGCACGCCCGTCCCGCCTCCGTCTTCGTCCGGGCCGTCACGGCCACCGGCGTGCCGATCACCATCGCCAAGCCCGGCGGCAACCCGGTCAACGCCGCCTCCATGCTCGGCCTCCTCGCCCTGGGCGCCCAGGGCGGCGACGAGGTCATCCTCGCCTCCGACGCCGAGAACGCCGACGACGCCCTCGACCGCCTCGCGAAGCTCGTCTCCGAAGGCCTCGACGAGCTCCCCGCCGCGGCCTGAGCCTCGCAGCACACACCCGATCGGGGTGGCGCCCCCCCCCGGGGGCCCCCCCCCCCGGAGGAGGTGAGACCACGAAAAAGAACACCTGCGAGGGGGGCGGCGCCA
>NZ_JBSHAP010000139.1:0-24176 GCF_053611565.1 Kitasatospora sp. NPDC054795 | reverse complement strand
AAATACACCCGGGGGTCCGTGGGGGCCCCCCGGCCCCTTTGCGGGCCCCGGCCCCCGCGCCCCCCACGGCGGTGCGGGCCGCCGGGTGTCCTCCAGGACACCGGACGGGCCGCGTACGCACCCGAGCAAACCCCCGGCCGTCAGTGCACCAGCACCGGCACCTCGTTCTCCTTCGCCGCGCCCGCGTCCGAGCCCGCCGCGGCACCCGGCCGGCCGGCGTTGACGAAGGTGAAGGCGACCGCGGCGGCCGCCACCAGGATCCCGAAGGACACCCAGATCGCGGTCGAGAAGCCGTGCACCATGCCCTGGAACTGGAACGCCTTGGCGGCGTCCGGCGAGGTGGCCGCCGCGGTGGCGTGCGCGGCCAGCCACCCGGTGGTCGCGCTGGCCGCGATGGTGTTCAGCAGCGCGGTGCCGATGGCGCCGCCGACCTGCTGCGAGGTGTTGACCATGGCCGAGGCCACGCCCGCGTCGCGCGGCTGGACGCCGTGGGTGGCGAGGCTCATGGCCGGCATGAACGCGGTGCCCATGCCGAGGCCCATCAGGACCAGGCCGGGCAGGATCAGCGCCGGGTACGAGGTGTCCACGCCGATGTGGGCCAGCAGGAACATGCCGACCGAGGCGACCAGGAAGCCGGGCGCCATCAGGTAGCGCGCGGGGACCCTGGTCATCAGCCGGGCGCCGATCTGGGTCGAGCCGGTGATCATGCCCGCCACCATCGGCAGGAAGGCGACGCCGGTCAGCACCGGGCTGTAGCCGAGCACGATCTGCAGGTAGTAGGTCAGGAAGAGGAACAGACCGAACATGCCGATCACGGCCATGCCCAGCGACAGGTACACCCCGCCGCGGTTGCGGTCGAGCACCACGCGCAGCGGCAGCAGCGGGGCCTTGACCCGGCGCTCCACCAGCACGAAGGCGGTCAGCAGCACGGCGGCCGCGACGAACAGCCCGATGGTGCTGCCGGACGACCAGCCGTCGGACTCGGCGCGGGTGAAGCCGTAGACCAGCGCGACCAGGCCGGTGGTCACCAGCAGCACGCCGGGGACGTCCAGCCTGTTGCGGTTGCGGCCCTCGGCGGGCTCGCGGATCACCAGCACGGCGCCCGCGGCGGCCACGATGGCGAACGGGATGTTGACGAAGAACGTCCAGCGCCAGTTCATGTACTCGGTGAGCAGGCCGCCGAGGATCAGACCGATGGCGCCGCCGCCACCGGCGATCGCGCCGTAGATGCCGAAGGCCTTGGCGCGCTCACGCGCCTCGGTGAAGCTCACCGCGAGCAGCGACAGCGCGGCCGGCGCGAGCAGCGCGCCGAACACGCCCTGGAGCGCGCGGGCGCCGAGCAGCATCGCGGTGTTGGCCGCGGCGCCGCCGAGCGCGGAGGCGAGGGCGAAGCCGGTCAGGCCGACGATGAAGGTCCGCTTGCGGCCCCAGAGGTCCGCGATCCGGCCGCCGAACAGCAGCAGGCCGCCGAAGGCCAGCGCGTAGGCGGTGATCACCCACTGGCGGTTTCCGTCGGAGATGCCCAGGTCGCGCTGCGCGGACGGCAGGGCGATGTTCACGATGGTGGCGTCGAGGACGACCATCAGCTGGGCGAGGCCGATGAATATCAGTGCCTTCCAGCGCCGGGGATCGGGCAGCGTCGCCGGTCGGGCGTCGGTTTGAGACATGGGGGTACTCACTTCACGGTGCGTGTGGTGTGCGTGAACGGTCGAGTGCCGTACGGGAACGGCGGGTTGCCGCACGGGGAAGGTGCGGTGAAAGGGTGTGCCGGGGCGCGACAGGGCGCCGTCGGGCGGTCGGTACCGGTGGTCGGGTCAGTTCTGGGGCTGGAAGTCCTCGAAGGTCGCGGCCCGGCCGGGCAGCACCGAAGCGGCCGGCGCGCGCAGGCCGTCCAGGAAGATCTGCAGGTGCCGGTGGACGAAGTCGTCGAGCAGTCGACAGGCGGTGTTCGGCAGTGGCCGGGTCAGCTGGCTCATCGCGATGAACAGGTCACCGTGGTCGACGTCCGACCGTAGCTCGCCCGCGGCCCGGGCGCGCTCCATCAGCCCGCCCACGGCGGCCTGCAGGCGCTCCCGAATCTCGGTCAACTCCGGGTCGAACGGGTCGACATGGTTGCTGAACAGGGTGCAGAGACCGCCGACCTTCTCCCCGACGGACGCGTGCGCGAACCGCTGGAGGGCGTCGAACGGGCCGCCGCCGTCAGGAGCGTCCGCCTCGGCCGTCGCCGTCTCGGCGAGGGCCAGGATGCGGTTCTTGACGAGCACCGCCACCTCGTGGATCAGCGCCACCCGGTCCGGGAAGTTCCGGTACAGCGTGGCATTGCCGACCCCCGCCCGCTTCGCGATCTCGTCCAGCGGTGCGTCCGCACCGTGCTCGACGAACGCGTCCCGGGCCGCCAGCACGATCCGCTCCCGGTTCCGGCTCGCGTCCGCACGCAACTTCGGCGTACGCGCGCTCCCGGCGGGACGGACCGACTCGGCGGTGGTGGCCACGACGACTGCTCCTCATCAGGATACCGGGGAAATTCTCCCCGCTTCTTCCAACGTACTCGCAAACGGGGAATCCGTCCCCGGAATTTCCGCCCCCCATGTGACCTGCGTCACGACGGGGTGCCTGGACCGGCTGGACTATGGTCGGAGCCAAGTGGCCCGTAACCACCCGCCGGGGAACCTCGTTGACCCGAAGGGTGTCCAGGCGAAGGAGGAAGGCCCGTGACTGCGATCTCCGAGCGCCCGCAGATGCTGCCCGAGCAGTTCGAGGAGTTCGCCCGTCACCTGGGTCGAACCGTCGAAGGCATCCGGCTGGAGTTCATCAACGGGAAGTTGGGGATCAAGCCCGTGCCGGACGGCGACCACGGCCGCATCATCCAGTGGCTTCTGCGGATCTGCATCCAGGCCCGGCCGGAGCTCTATCTGCATGATCAAGGCCTGAGGCTCGACGGCTACCGGGACGGGCGGGCTCGCCCCGACGGCACGCTCGCCGACGCCGACGCATTCGTCGGGTACGGGGACTGGGCGCCGACCGGCGCAGTCCTGATGGCCGCGGAGGTCACGTCGTACGACTCCGATACCGACCGTCGTGATCGTGTCGAGAAGCCCCGGGCCTATGCCGAGGCCGGCATCCCGGTCTACCTCCTGATCGACCGGGACTCCGCCGAGGTCGTCGTCCACAGCCGGCCCGACGGCGTCCGCTACGAGACGGTCCACACCCTCCCCTTCGGCAAGGCCGTCCAGCTGCCCGACCCGGTGGGCATCTCCCTGGACACCGAGCCCCTCAAGAACTGGATGCGCTGATCCCGGGCATGGCGTCCCCGGGGCGGTGCGGGTGGCGGCCTAGGCTGTGGGCGTCCCGGGCGGCCGGTGGGCCGTGGGAGTCGGGAGGGGCCCGGCGGCCGGGTGGGCGAGGAGGTTCGCGATGGGCAGCGGTGAGACGGCCGCCAGGGTGCGCTGTGTGGCGGCCGTACCGTGCTGGGTGAGCCTGATGGCCCGGGACCTGGACGACGCCGAGAAGTTCTACGGGCCCCTGCTCGGCTGGGAGTTCGAGCCCGGGCCGGACCGCTTCGGTCCGTACGTGCACGCGGTGACCGGCGGGGAGGCGGTGGCCGGACTGGGCGTCGCCGGCTTCGGGGCGATCCCGGTCGCGTGGACCAGCTACTTCGGGACGGAGAGCGCCGACGCCGCCGCCGACGCGGTGCGCGAGCGCGGCGCGACGCTGGCGGTCGGCCCGCTGACCTTCGACGCCGGACGGGTGGCCTTCGCGGCGGACCCGGTGGGCGCGGTGTTCGGCATCTGGGAGGGCCCGCCGGGCCGGGCCCGGAAGCTGGACGTGCCCGGCGCGCCGGTCTGGATCGAGCTGCGCACCCCGGACCCGTTCGCGGCGGCACTGTTCTACGGCGAGGTGTTCCGCTGGGACGGCCGGGACCCGGAGCGCTTCGACGTCCGCTGGGAGCACGACCGGGTGGTGCTGCGCGCCGAGGGCCACAGCGTCGCGGCGCTGGCCAAGGAGCAGGCGGGCGGGCCGGCCGGGATGCCGCCGCACTGGGAGGTGTCCTTCGCCGTCCCGGACACCGACCGGGCGCTGGCCCGGGCCGTGGAGCTGGGCGGCGGTGCGCTCGGGCCGGTCTTCGACTCCCCGTACGGGCGGGTGGCCCGGCTGCGGGACCGCGAGGGCGCCCGGTTCGCGGTGATCGGCCCGAAGGACTGACCGGAGCCGGGGAGCGGATCGGCCCGAAGGACTGACCGGCCCGGGGCGCCGATCGACCCGGGGCCTGATCAGCCCGGGGCGTCCAGCTCGGCCCGGTCCGCCCGCAGCCGGTCGCCCAGGGCGGTGCGGGCGGCCGCCGGCAGGGCCTTGCGGGCGGCCGGGAAGAGCTGCTCCTCCTCGTCGCGCAGATGCCGTCGCAGGGTTTCGGCGAGGCCGCGCAGCAGGGTGCCGAGGGCCGGGTCGGCGGGGCCGAGCCCCTGGAGGTCGGCGAGGTACTGCCCGATCGCCAGGTGGTCGTGGATGCTGCGGAAGACCAGCGCCCCGCCGTCGGGCACGTCGTGCTGGACCACCGGGAAGAGGTGCTCCTCCTCGGCGGCGCAGTGGGTGAACAGCAGGTCGGTCAGCCGGGCGAGCAGCTCGCGGCGCCCGGGGTCGTCGGCCGGTGCGGACTCGATCCGGTCGAGCAGCTCGATTGCCGCCCGGTGGTCGGCGGTGAACTCGCCGAGGATGTCAGGCCTGCGGCTCATGGCCCGCCCGCCTCTCGCACAGAAGACTTCCCCCGTCGCCTTCCAGTATCCGGCGCCGGCCCGTTCGCCCGGAGGCGCGCCCGTTCACGCGCGGGCGCGGCCGGTCACCCGGAGTTGCGCCCACCGGCCCGGGGACGCCGCCGTCCGCTCTGCGCGTCCCCGCCCCATCACCCTCCGTCGAGCAGTCCGGTCACCCTCCGTCGTGCGATCCGGTCACCCTGCGTGCCGCCGCCCGGTCACCCGCCGTCCTGCCGCCCGGCGAGGGCGAGCAGTCGGGTCTGCGGTCCGGCGTCCTCGGGCACCGGCACCGGCGGGTCGAAGAGCCCGCTGCCGGAGAGGTCCCCGTACCCGGCGAACTCGCCGAGCGCGAACCCGACGAGCCCGTCCGGGAGCCGGGTGAGCCGTCCGATGCCCTCGGCGAGGTCCCAGGAGTGGATCACCAGGTCGGTGGTGAGCTGGTCCAGGTAGTACTGGCCGGAGGTGTCGCCGAAGGAGAGGTGGACGGTCAGCTCGGTGGCGCCGGGGACGGCCCAGGCCTCCCGGGCGGCCTCGGCGGCTTCGGTCCAGGCGGTGACCGGGTCGTCGCCGAGCACGTCGCCGTCGAAGCGTCCGCCGACCTCGCCGACGGTGGCGCCCATCAGCAGTTCGGGTACCCAGAGCTGCTCGCCGGTGAGGTGGTTGACCAGGTCGCGGACGGACCAGTCGCTGCACGGCGTGGGGGAGTCCCACTGGCCGGGGGTGATGAGCCGGACGCGCTCGCCGAAGGCGTCCAGCGCCTCGGGGTACGGGGTGCCGGTCCGCGCCTCCCGTCGGTGGTGCCTGTGTTGAGCCATGCCTCCACCCTCTCCGGGCCGGACGGGCTCCGCGAGTCGCCGACGATCCGTCAGTTGTTCAAATTCGAACTTCGAGGTACGGTCGAAGAGCGGCGGTTCAAATTTGAACAACGGTGGGGGTGACGACCCCTGCCCGCCGCACCACCACAACCCGTGACCACGTCCGGCCGCGCCGGACGACGACCGAACCCCGATCGATGGAGACGCGCATGCCGAGCAGCAGCCCGAGCACGACCGCCGCCACCACCACCGTCAGCCCGGCCCGGAACACCGCCGGGTCCGCGACGACCTCCCCGCACGCCTACGACGCCGGACTCCTGCTCCTGCGCCTGGCCCTCGGCCTGACCATGGCCGCGCACGGCAGCCAGAAGCTGTTCGGCTGGTTCGGCGGCGGCGGGATCGACGGCACCGGTCAGTTCTTCACCATGAGCGGCTACCCGGCCGGCGACGCCATGGCCGTGGTGGCGGGCCTCACCGAGACGCTGGGCGGACTCGCCCTCGCCGTCGGCCTGCTGACCCCGCTGGCGGGCGCCGCGATCGTCGGCACGATGGTCAACGCGATAGCCGTCACCTGGGGCGGCGGCTTCTTCGCCCCGAAGGGCAGCGAGTACGAGCTGCTGCTGACCGCGGGCGCCGCGGCACTCGCCCTGACCGGCCCCGGCCGCTACGCCGTGGACCGCTTCCTGCCGGTGCTGCGGGCGCACCGCCTGGCGTACGGCGCGGCCGCCGTCGTGGTCGGCCTGGTGACGGCGGGTGTGATCCTGCTGCTCCGCAAGTAGCCGCTCCGGGAGGGGCGGCCGGGAATTCCCGGAATCCCTCCTTCGCAAGCGGAAAGGGCATGGTGACGACTCGTCGCCGTGCCCTTTCGGCTTTCGTGGATGGGTGGGCCTTGGGTAAAGGCCTTCACAATGTTGTGTGATGTGTGCAATGGTACATGGCACATCCCCATCGTCTCCACGGCGGAACCGCCCCACGCGGTGCCGTCGCCGACGGACCTCGCTCCACCGTAGGCCGCGCCCCGACTCGCGGCCTTTGACGGCCCGGAGGCCCCCACGTGAATGGCCGACGCTTACTGCGAGTCCCGCAGTTGGCAAGACTGTTGACGCTCGTTCTGACTCTTGTCCTGGCGATCGGCGCGTTCGCGCCGCTCAGCCAGGCCGCCACCCCCACCCCCGGCGGGACGACCCCCGCCGGTGCGCCCGTCGGCACGGTGCCCGCCCACCTGGCGCCGCCGCCCGCGATCGGCGCGGACCGCACCGACAGCGCCCCCGCGCGGCCGGACGGCCGGAAGCGGCTCAGCCCGGAGGACCTGGTACCCCAGTCGCCGACGGCTCCGCTCACCGGCCTGCCGACGGCCGACCAGCCGCAGGCCAAGGCCTTCGGACTGGGCGCGGCCGCCGACCGGCCCTGCAACGTCGGTGACTTCACCGGCCGGACCGGCAGCGCGCTGGTCCAGCAGATCAAGTCCGTCGACCTCCAGTGCGTCAACTCGCTGTTCAAGATCGGCCGCGGCGACGCCGCGAACGCGTTCCGCGAGTCGCAGATGACCACCGTGGCCTACGCGGTGCGCGACGCCGCGAACGGCTACCAGGGCAACAACAGCGCGTCGATCTCGCAGCTGATGCTCTACCTGCAGGCCGGCTACTTCGTGCAGTTCTACAACCCCGACGTGGTGGGCCCCTACGGCGCCGGCCTGAAGACCGCGACCCGCTCCGCGTTGGACGCGTTCTTCGCCAACTCCCGTTCGCGGGACGTCACGGCGGACAACGCGGGTCCGCTGGCCCGGGCGACCACGCTGATCGACAGCGCCAAGGACAGCGCCCGCTACCTGCCGGTCGTCAAGCGACTGCTGTCCGACTACGACAGCGCCACCTGGAACCCGACCGGCATGGTCTACGGGCTGACCCCGGTGCTCACCGTGCTGTTCGCCGGACACTGGGAGGCCGACTTCCTCCCCGCCGTCAAGGCCGACCCGAGCGTGCTGGACGCCCTGTTCACCTTCATCTCCCGCAACCAGGGCCTGCACGGCGGTACCTACGGGCGGACGGTCTACGAGGCGACCAACGAGCTGACCCGCTTCATGCAGTACCCGGAACTGCTGCCCAAGGTGCGCCCCTACGCGCGGGCCCTGGCCCAGCAGTCCGCCCCGACCGGACCCACGATGTACCAGCGCGGCTCGGTGGCGCTCGCGGTGAACTGGTGGGACAAGGCCGACTGCTCGTACTACGGCACCTGTGAGGACCCGGCGAAGTTCAAGGCCGCCAACCTGACGGTCAACCACACCTGCAGCCCGAGCATCAGGATCCTCGCCCAGGCGCTGGACAGCACCCGGCTCGGCACCGCCTGCACCAGCCTGAACGGCCAGGACGCGTTCTTCCACGCGGTGGCCAAGGACAGCGGCCCGGTCAAGGACGACGGCAACAGCACGATCGAGGTCGTGGTCTTCCACTCCTCGCTCGACTACCAGGTGCTCGCCGCGGTCATCTACGACATCAACACCAACAACGGCGGCATGTACCTGGAGGGCGAGCCGGCCACGGCCGGCAACCAGCCGCGCTTCCTCTGCTACGAGGCCGAGTGGGCCCGCCCGTCCTTCGAGATCTGGAACCTCAACCACGAGTACACCCACTACCTCGACGGCCGGTTCAACGTGTACGGCGACTACGACGCCGGCCAGGTCCAGCCGATCGACTGGTGGGTCGAGGGCTTCGCGGAGTTCGTCTCCTGGTCGTACCGCAAGGCCGTCAACACCGACGCCATCGTGGTGGCTTCGCAGCACGCCTACAAGCTGAGCGAGCTCTTCGACACGGTCTACGCCAGGAGCAGCCAGGACCGGGTGTACCGCTGGGGGTACCTGGCCGTGCGCTACATGCTGGAGCAGCACCGCTCCGACGTGGACGCGGTCCTCGCCAAGTACCGGGCCGGTGACTGGGACGGTGCCCGTGCCATCCTGAAGACCACCATCGGCACCCGTTACGACGCCGACTTCGACAGCTGGCTGACCAGGTGCGCGGCCGGCGCCTGCGCCGCCAACACGCCGGGCCAGTCGCAGCTGCCGGAGTGCGCCGGAGGTGACGTCCGGCAGCTGGGCGCCAACTGCGTGCGCAGCAACGTCGCGGCGACCACGGGCAACTACGCGCACTTCTACCTGACGGTGCCGGCCGGCACCAAGCAGGTGAAGATCACCACCAGTGGCGGCACCGGCAACGGCGACCTCTACTACAACCCGGGCAGCTGGGCCTACACCAACTCCCACGTCCTCCGGTCGACCAACCCGGACAACTCGGAGACGCTGACCGTCACCGACCCGCCGGCCGGCTACGTCTTCTTCGGCCTCTACGCCCAGCAGGGCTTCGGCGGGGTGAGCGTCACGAGCGAAATGTGAGCCGGGAACGGCAACCAGACAGGTGACCGCCCCGGGCGGAGCGCTACGGCGCCCGCCCGGGGCGGGTCTGCTGACAGGCCGTCATCACCGGTCCCACCTGAATTCCCCGCGAACTGCGCACAACGCCCCGGGTTCCCAAGGCCATGTGAGATGTGCCATGGTACATGTCACACCCCCCACCGTGCCCGACGGAACCGCCCCCACGCGGCGCCGTCACCAGCGGTCCTCGACACCCCCACCGGCCGCGCCCCACGTCGCGGCCGACGACGGCCCGGAGGCCCCCACGTGAGTCCTTCACGTCTGCTGCGACTCCCGCAGCTGGCACGATTGCTGACGCTCGTCCTGTCCCTGTTCCTGGCGGTCGGCCTGTTCGCCCCGCAGTCCCAGGCCGCTCCCGCCGCCCCCACCCCCGGCGGCACGCCCGCGCCCGTCCCCACCGGACCGGCCCCGCAGCCCGCCACCGGCGCCCCCGAACGAGCCGACGGCGGGCAGCAGTTGGCCTCGGCCGACCAGCGCGCCCCGCTCCCGGTCGACACCCGGCCGGCCGAGGTCCGGCCGACCGCCAAGGCCCTGCGCCTCGGCGCGGCGGCCGAAAAGCCCTGTACCGTCGGCGACTTCTCCGGCCGGACCGGCGGCGACCTGGTCCAGCACATCAAGGACGCCGACATCCAGTGCATCAACAGCCTGTTCCAGCTCACCGGCGGCGACGCGCGCGGCGCGTTCCGCGAGGAGCAGATGAGCACGGTGGCCTACGCGCTGCGCGACGCGGCGGCCAACTACCCCGGTGACAACAGCACGTCGGTCGAGCAGCTGGTGCTCTACCTGCGCGCCGGCTACTTCGTGCAGTGGTACCACAAGCAGGACGTCGGCGAGTACGGTGCCGGCCTCAAGACCGCGATCCAGTCCGGTCTGGACGCCTTCTTCAACAGCGCGCACTCGCGCGACGTCGTGGCGGGCAACGGGCCCATCCTGGGCGAGGCCGTCACCCTGATCGACAGCGCCCAGGAGAACGTCCGCTACCTGCCGGTCGTCAAGCGGCTGCTGGGCGACTACAAGGCCGACACCTGGAACCCGGCCGGCATGGCGTGGGCGGTCAACCCGGTCTTCACCGTGCTGTTCCGCGGCCACCAGGTGCCCGGCTTCGACGCCGCCGTCGAGGCCGACCCGAGCGTGCTGGACGCGCTGTCCGACTTCGCGACCCGCAACAACGCCCTGCTCGGCGACACCTACGGCGTGCTGGTCTACAACGCGACCAAGGAGCTCACCCGCTTCCTGAAGGACACGGCCCTCCAGGCCAAGGTCCGCCCCCTCGCCAAGGGGCTGGTCGGCACCTCGGAGCCGAAGGGCCGCACCGTCTACCAGTGGGCCGCGGTCGCCGAGGGCGTCGACTACTACGACGCCGGCAACTGCTCGTACTACGGCACCTGCAACAAGGCCGACCAGCTCAAGGCCGGCGTGCTGACCGTGAAGCACACCTGCAGCCCGAGCATCACGATCCTCGCCCAGGCGCTGGACAGCACCCAGGTCGGCACCGCCTGCACCAGCCTGAACGGCCAGGACGCGTTCTTCCACGCGGTGGCCAAGGACAGCGGCCCGGTCAAGGACGACGGCAACAACACGATCGAGGTCGTGGTCTTCCACTCCTCGCTCGACTACCAGGTGCTCGCCGCCGCGATCTACGGCATCGACACCAACAACGGCGGCATGTACCTGGAGGGCGAGCCGGCCACGGCCGGAAACCAGCCGCGCTTCCTCTGCTACGAGGCCGAGTGGGCCCGCCCGTCCTTCGAGATCTGGAACCTCAACCACGAGTACACCCACTACCTCGACGGCCGGTTCGACATGTACGGCGACTTCGACGCCGGCATGACCACCCCGACCGTCTGGTGGGTGGAGGGCTTCGCCGAGTACGTCTCCTGGTCGTACCGCAAGGTCAACAACGACGCGGCCATCGCGGCGGCGGGCCGCCACACCTACAAGCTGAGCGACCTCTTCGACACCGCCTACGGCGACCAGGACCGGGTGTACCGCTGGGGGTACCTGGCCGTGCGCTACATGCTGGAGCAGCACCGCTCCGACATGGATGCGGTCCTCGCCAAGTACCGCGCCGGTGACTGGAACGGTGCCCGCACCATCCTGAAGACCACCATCGGCACCCGCTACGACGCCGACTTCGACAGCTGGCTGACCAGGTGCGCCGCGGGCGCCTGTGCCACCGACGGGGGCACGCCCACCACGCCGCAGCTGCCGGAGTGCACCGGCGCCGACACCCGGCAGCTGGACGCCAACTGCGCGCGCAGCAACGTCGCGGCGACCACGGGCAACTACGCGCACTTCTACCTGACGGTGCCGGCCGGCACCAAGCAGGTGAAGATCACCACCAGTGGCGGCACCGGCAACGGCGACCTCTACTACAACCCGGGCAGCTGGGCCTACACCGGCGCGAACACCGCGCGTTCGACGGGCCCCGACAACTCGGAGACGCTGACCGTCACCGACCCGCCGGCCGGCTACGTGTTCTTCAGCCTCTACGCCCAGCAGGGCTTCAGCGGGGTGAGCGTCACGAGCGAAATGTGAGCCGGGAACGGCAAACGGACAGGTGACCGCCCCGGGCGGAGCGCTACGGCGCCCCGCCCGGGGCGGGTCCGCGTTCCGCGGCCGGCGGTCGGCGGTCTGCGCCGACCGCCGGGAACGGGTCCGGCGGGAATAACGATCCGCACCGGGGTGCTAAGGTGGTTGAAAGTTGGACTACCTGGGACGGGTGAGCAGCATGCAGTTCGGAATCTTCTCCGTCGGCGACGTGACGACCGACCCCACCACCGGCCGCACCCCCACCGAGCACGAGCGGATCAAGGCGATGGTGGCCATCGCCCGCAAGGCCGAGGAGGTCGGCCTGGACGTCTTCGCGACCGGCGAGCACCACAACCCGCCGTTCGTCCCGTCCTCGCCGACGACCATGCTCGGCTACATCGCCGCGCAGACCGACCGCATCATCCTCTCCACCTCGACCACGCTGATCACCACCAACGACCCGGTGAAGATCGCCGAGGACTTCGCGATGCTCCAGCACCTGGCCGAGGGCCGGGTGGACGTCATGATGGGCCGCGGCAACACCGGCCCGGTCTATCCCTGGTTCGGCCAGGACATCCGCCAGGGCATCCCGCTCGCGGTCGAGAACTACGCGCTGCTGCACCAGCTGTGGCGCGAGGAGGTCGTGGACTGGCAGGGCCGCTTCCGCACCCCGCTGCAGGGCTTCACCTCCACCCCGCGCCCGCTGGACGACGTCCCGCCGTTCGTCTGGCACGGCTCGATCCGCAGCCCCGAGATCGCCGAGCAGGCCGCCTACTACGGGGACGGCTTCTTCGCGAACAACATCTTCTGGCCCAAGGAGCACTTCAAGAAGCTGATCAGCCTCTACCGGGAGCGCTTCGCCCACTACGGCCACGGCACGCCCGAGCAGGCGATCGTCGGCCTCGGCGGGCAGGTGTTCATGCGGAAGAACTCCCAGGACGCGGTGCGCGAGTTCCGTCCCTACTTCGACAACGCGCCGGTCTACGGGCACGGGCCCTCTCTGGAGGAGTTCACCGAGCAGACCCCGCTGACCGTGGGCAGCCCCCAGGAGGTCATCGAGAAGACCCTGACCTTCCGCGAGACCTTCGGTGACTACCAGCGCCAGCTGTTCCTGATGGACCATGCCGGCCTGCCGCTGAAGACGGTGCTGGAGCAGCTGGACCTGCTCGGCGAGGAGGTCGTGCCGGTGCTGCGCGAGGAGTTCGCCAAGGGCCGCGCGGCCGGAGTGCCGCAGGGGCCGACCCACGCCGCGCTGGTCGCGGCCCGGGACGCGCGGGAGAACGAGAAGGCGGAGGTGGCCAAGTGACCGCGTACAAGCTGGTGGTGGTGAGCGCCGGACTGAGCAAGCCGTCCTCGACGCGGCTGCTGGCGGACCGGCTCACCGGCTCGGCCGTGCGCCGGCTCGCCGCGGAGGGCCGCGAGGTGGACGTCACCGTGGTCGAACTGCGGGACCTGGCGGTGGAGATCGCCAACAACTTCGTCACCGGCTTCCCCGGCGCCGGGCTGCGCGCGGCGATCGAGGCGGTGACGGAGGCGGACGCCCTGATCGCGGTGACGCCGATCTTCACGGCCTCGTACAGCGGTCTGTTCAAGTCCTTCTTCGACGTGATCGACAACGACGCGCTCACCGGCAAGCCGGTGCTGATCGCCGCCACCGGCGGCACGCCCCGGCACTCGCTCGCCCTGGAGCACGCCGTCCGCCCGCTGTTCAGCTACCTGCGCGCGGTGGTGCTGCCGACCGCGGTCTACGCGGCCACCGACGACTGGGGCACGGCGGGGGACGGGCTCACCGACGGCCTGCCGCGCCGGATCGACCGGGCGGCCGGGGAGCTGGCGGCGCTGCTGGCCGGGCGCGGCCCGGCGGCGCCGGAGCTGCCCGAGCAGGTGGTGCCGTTCGCCGAGCAGCTGGCGGCGCTGCGGGTCTGAACCCGCCGGGCGTCCGCGGGGGAGGACCGCCCGTCCGCGTCGAACGGCCCGCATCGAAGGGCCCGCACCGAACAGCCCGCATCGAACGGCCCCGTCGGAACGGTTTCCGACGGGGCCGTTCGGCTGTGGCCCGGCCGCCGAGCTGCCCCGCAACACCCTGCTCGTCCACTCCTGCTCCAAGCACTACGGCGCCACCGGCCACCGCCTCGGGGTGATCGGCCTGGACCGGGACGACGTGATCGACGAGATGATCGCCGCCCTCCCGGCGGAACAGAAGGAGCGCCTCGCCGAGCGGTACGGCAGCCTGAGCCTGGAACCCGAACGGATCCGCTTCATCGACCGGCTGGTCGCCGACTCCCGGCAGGTGGCGCTCAACCACACCGCCGGGCTCAGCCTGCCGCAGCAGGTCCAGATGGTGCTGTTCTCGCTGTTCGCGCCGCTGCTCAACGGCGGCGGCTTCGACGGGCCCGAGTGGTCCGTGCGGGTCTCGCTTGCGAACCTGGACGACCTCGACCACCTGAAGATCGGACACCACCTCCAGCAGATCTTCGCCGACTGCCGCGCCGAGTGGGACGCCTCCCGGGCGTCCTGAAAGAGGTCACGACCATGCAGACCGAACCGCAAGCCGTGCTCTCCCCGCTGACCAGCGCGGCCGTCTTCCTGGTCCTCACCGTCGAACCCGGCCGCGAGGACGCCGTCCGCGACCTGCTGCCCGAGCTCGCCGGACTGCGCCGCGCCGTCGGCTTCCGCGCCCCCGAGGGCGCCCTCACCTGCGTCACCGGCATCGGCTCCGAACTCTGGGACCGCCTCTTCGCCGGCCCCCGCCCGTCCGCCCTGCACCCCTTCCGGGACGTGGCCGGCCCCCGCCACCGGGCCCCGGCCACCCCCGGCGACCTGCTGCTGCACCTGCGGGCCGAACGGATGGACCTCTGCTTCGAACTGGCCGCGAAACTCACCGGACGGCTCGCCGGGTCGGCCGCCGTCGTCGACTCCGTCCAGGGCTTCAAGTACTTCGAGGACCGGGACCTGCTCGGCTTCGTCGACGGCACCGAGAACCCGGAGGGCCGGGCCGCCGAACGCGCGGCCCTGATCGGCGCCGAGGACCCGGAGTTCACCGGCGGCAGCTACGTCATCGTGCAGCGGTACGTGCACGACATGGACGCCTGGAACGCGCTGAGCGTCGAGCAGCAGGAGGGGGCGGTCGGCCGCACCAAGCTCGACGACATCGAGCTGTCCGACGACGTCAAACCCGCCGACTCGCACGTGGCGCTCACCGTGATCACCGGGCCGGACGGCGAGGAACGGCAGATCGTCCGCTTCAACATGCCGTACGGCACCTTCGGCTCCGCCGGCCGCGACGGCGAGGTCGGCACCTACTTCATCGGCTACGCGGCCGACCCCGGGGTGACCGAGGAGATGCTGCGCAACATGTTCGTCGGCAACCCGCCCGGCACCACCGACCGGCTGCTCGACTTCTCCACCGCCGTCACCGGCGGGCTGTTCTTCGTCCCGACCGCCGACTTCCTCGACTCCCCGCCCCCGGCGCCGGCCGCTTCCGTGTCCATCCCCGTCCCTGCGGCCGTTCCCGTTTCCGCGGCCGGTTCCGGGGGCGGCTCGCTCGGCATCGGAAGCCTCAAGCAGACGCCCTGGCAGACGCCCTGACAGACCACCTGAACAGGACCCCGCACATGAACAACCTCCACCGGGACCTCGCCCCGATCTCCGCCGCCGCGTGGGAGGAGATCGAGGAGGAGGCCCGCCAGACCTTCAAGCTCCACATCGCCGGCCGCCGGGTGGTCGACCTCAACGGCCCCGAGGGCGCCACCCTCGCGGCCGTCGGCACCGGCCACCTGACCGCCATCGCTCCCCCGACCGACGGCATCCAGGCCCGCGCCCGCGCCGCCCAGCCGGTGGTCGAGCTGCGCGTCCCCTTCGCCGTCCGCCGCGACGCCGTGGACGACGTCGAACGCGGCTCCCGGGACTCCGATTGGCAGCCCGTCAAGGACGCCGGTCGCAAGCTCGCCCTGGCCGAGGACCGCGCCGTCTTCGAGGGCTACCGTGCCGCCGGCATCGACGGCATCCGTGCCGCCTCCACCAACCCTGCGGTCCAACTCCCGCAGGACGTCAGGGAATACCCGGAGGCCGTCAGCCGCGGGCTCACCGCCCTCCGCCTCGCCGGCGTCGGCGGCCCGTACTCACTCCTGCTCGGTGCGGACGCCTTCACCGCGGTCAACGAGACCAGCGACCACGGCTACCCCGTCCACAACCACATCGCCCGCCTCCTCGACGGGGACATCATCTGGGCCCCGGCCATCGAAGGCGCCTACCTGCTCTCCGCCCGCGGCGGCGACTTCGAGCTCTTCCTCGGCCAGGACGCCTCGGTGGGCTACCTCTCCCACGATGCCGAAACGATTCAGCTCTACCTTCAGGAGACGCTGACGTTCCGGGTGTACACGGGAGAGGCGGCCGTGACGTTGGTCCGCAGCAGGCCCTGACCGGTGGTTCGTGCGGCCCGGTACGCGCGACCCGGTCTCCCGCGCCCTCCCGCCCTCGTGCGAGGGCACGAGGGCGGGAGGCTCGCTCACATCAGCAGTTGGGGAGTGTGCCGTTGGCGTCCCGGGGCAGTGCACACCAGATGGGCAACCACTCCCAGCACGACGACGAGCCATCCTGGTTGCGGTTGTGGTTGTGGTCGAACGACGCCCTCGCGCGAGAGGTCGAACGTACCCGGGGTGATGTTGCGTGGTGCAAGGTTGTCGTTCTCCTTCAGCTGTGCTCGAAGAGGCGTTCCCCTTCGGAACACCAGTGCATCAGGAGGCACCCATGTCAATCAAGTCGCTTGCGTAGCAGGTCTCTTGACTGGTAGTCATATATGTGACAGCTGTGGAGTGAGGGGTGCTCCGTCACGAGGAGCATCGATCCTGGCGGTCGCGGATCTCGGCGAGTGCGTCCCTGGCTCGGGTGGCCTCCTCGACCGCGTGGATCTGCTCGGCGAGGTGGGCGGCTGTCGCCAGGTGCTCGGCAGCCTCGTCGGGCAGGCCGAGCGCGTCCGAGCGCAAACCCAGGCCGCGGAGGGCGATGGCCTGCTCGCGGGTGGTTCCGACGGAGCGTGCGAGGCCCAGAGCGGTGGTGTACTGGTCGCGGGCGTCCGTGTGGCGCCCGGCCGCGCGGAGGGTGTCCGCGAGGGCGATCAAGGCGTTCACCTCCGTTCGCACGCCACCGCTCTCCCGGAAGGTCGTGAGGGCCGACCCGTACAGCTCCAGGGCGCGGTCGAGCTCTCCGGGGATCGAGAGTGAGGCCGCCAGATTGATCTTCACGATGGCGAGGTCGAACTGGGGCAGGTGGCCACCCCCGAGGCTGAGGACCAGCTCGAAGGCCGATCGGGCAGCGAGGACGTTCCGGGCTCCGAGGTGGAGGTCGCCGATGTTGTTGAGGATGCGCAACTCGAACGGCCGGTCGTTGAAGTCGCGGGCGAGCGGGAGGGCGTTGCTGTAGGCGGACAGCGCGGATTCCGCATTGCCCAGAGAGCTGTGCACGATGCCGACGTTCGCGAGGCAGCGGGCGGCGTTCCAGTGGTCGCCGGTCTCCCGGCGGATGCCCAGTGCCTCCTCCTGATGAGCCAGGGCCTCGGACAGCGCCCCTTGGTGCCATCGGGCGAGGCCGAGGATCCCGAGCGCGTTGGCGACGGCATCCCGGTCGTCCTCCGCCCGGGCCAGGTCCAGGCCGTGCGACAGGGCTTCGACGGCAGACGGATAGCGGGAGGCGTTGGCGAGCGTCGCGCCGAGGTCGATCAGCGCCCGCGCCGCGCAGCGGTCGTTCTCGACGGATCGCCAGTGGGCTGCGGCCGTCCGGTGCATGTCATGGGCGTCGCTCCAGTAGGCCTCGGCTTCGAGGTGGCCGGCCAGCACATGGGAGATCCAGGCGCCGCTCTCGGGGAATCCGAGCTCCCCGGAGTTCGCCACCAGGGCCAGCAGACCCGGGCGTTCCGCGGTCAGCCAGGCCTTCACCGACTCGCGGGAGTCCAGGGCGAGGTCCGTCAACAGGTCGGCCAGGTCGGGCCCGTCGACGGGCTCGGGAACCGGCAGTCTCGAACGCCGCGGATAGAGGAGGCGGTCCGCGGCGTCAGCGGCGTGCAGAGCGTAGCGGAACAGCCGATCGACGGCCGCCGCCCGTTGCTCCTCGCCCGGGTCCAGAGCGGCGGCGAATTCCCTGATCAAGTCATGGAACTGGTAGCGCTCCGGTGAGATCTCCTGGATCAGATGGCAGTTCAACAGTGCCTCGAGAATGCGGTCGGTCACGTCGACCGGCCGCCCGAGCAACGCGGCTGCCGCGTGGAGCCCGAAGTCCGGGCCCGGATGGAGCCCGAGCAGTCGGAAGGCCGAGCGCTCGCTCGGCGGGAGATAGCGGTAGGAGAGCTCGAACGCCCGGGCGATGCTCTCCGACCCATTGCGGAATTCGGCAAGGCGTCCGTTCTTGCGGGCCAGCCGCCGCGCGAGATGGGGGAGCGTCCAGGACGGGCGTGCCTTGAAGCGGCTGGCGGCCAGTGCGATGGCGAGTGGAAGCAGGCCGCAAAGCTTCACGATCTCGATGATGTGTTCCCGCTCCACCGCGCGCTCCGGGCCGACCACGTTCAGGAACAGGGCGACGGCGTCATCCACCGTCAGGACGTCCAGGAACACCGTCTTCGCGTCCGGGAGGTCGGTGAGGCGCTGACGGCTGGTGACGATGACCAGGGCGGTCGGTGCAGGTGGCAGCAGCGGGCGGACTTGAGTGGCATTCGAGGCGTCGTCGAGGATGACGACGGCCCGACGCGAGGACAGGGTCTCAACGCACAGTGCGAAGACCTCCTCCGCGTCGAGCGGGATGGTGGTGGCCGGAACGCCCAGGCGTCTGAGCAGGAGGGCGCCCGCTGCCTGAGGGGTGAGCGGCGGCTGGTTGCCGACGTGGGCGCGCAGGTTGAGGTAGACGTAGCCGTCCGGGAAGTACTCGCACATCAGGTCGGCGGCGTGCAGGGCCAGGGTGGTCTTGCCGACCCCCGGCATGCCGAGGATCGCGGAGACGGTGACGACGCCGCCGTGGGCGAGCCGGTCATGGGGGCGGGGCAGTACCCGGCGCAGGTCCTCCTCCCTGCCGACCATGCGGTGCCGTCCGGGCACCCGCGCCGGAGGTGTCGCGCGAGGGGCCGGAGCCAGTGAGGGGGGTGGAGTGATCACGGCCCGCCCCCGTTCACCGGGGAGCGGTTCGCCACGCAGCATGCGCTGATGCAGGCGGGTGAGCGGGCCACCGGGCTCGGTGGCGAAGTGGGCGTGAAGCAGGCGGACGACGGCGGGGTAGACGGCCAGCGCCTCGGCTTGTCGGCCGGCGGCGTGAAGGGCGGTCATCAGGTGCGCGGCAAGGCGTTCGTCGGTGGGACGGTCCTCGCGCAGCGCGGTGAGTTCGGGGATCAGCTCGTGGTGCCGGCCGAGGCGTAGGTCGACCTCGACCCTCAGCAACGTGGTGGTGAAGTGGCGGTCGGCCATGGCGGTGCGGGCGGTCTGGGCCCAGGTGCCCGGAAGCCCGGCGAGCGGCTCACCGCACCAGAGCTCCTCGGTTCGGTTCAGTACGGTTCTGGCCTGGTGATCCTGCCCGTTCTCGGCGAGGAGTCCGGCCTGTCGGGTCAGGTCCAAATACTGATGCCAGTCAATCAGTTGGGGGTCGACCCGGAGGGTGTACGTGTGCGATCGGGTGTCGATCGCGGGGGCGTCCGGCGGGCATTGCCCCCCGGCGAACCGGGTTGCCCGTCTCAACAGGGCACGAAGGCGGGAGATATGGCTGTACAGGCTGGCCAGCGCGCTGGGAGGCGGTTCGTTGTCCCATAGTCGGTCCGCGAGTGACGTGTGGGACAGCGGCCTTCCGACCTCCAGGGCCAAGGCCGCCAGCAACTGTCGCCGCTTGTCCGATGGGATCGCCAATTGCTCGCTGTTTACCGACAGTTCAACTGAACCCAGGAGATGGAACCTCAAGATGACGCCCCCCGCCGGTTGGCTACCAGCTTGCCGTGTCGCGGGTGAGCATCGCATGCACGTGAGGTAATCGGCCATACCACCGCAGGGTTCGGTGTCCATGCTTTTGGGAATTGTCTCGACGTGACGAAGCGTCATGTGTTAGCGCCGCAGGGGTAATTCGTCCGAGGCCGGGGGGCCCAGTGACAGGATCGACCGTGGTCGGCGGGCGCCGGTGAACGACGTCAACCTGCCGTACGGAGTGGTGCGGAACTCGCTGGCCGGCGCCACGACGGTCGCCGGTCCGGTGGTGCAGGCCGGAACGATCCACGGCGGGCTGCACCTGCACGGCGCGTCCGCCCTGCCCACGCCCAGGCAACTCCCGCCCTGTCCAAGGCGGTTGATCGGGCGGGAGGCGGACCTGGCGGCGCTGGACCTCTCGCTGGCCCCCGACACCGGGGCGGCGGACGTCACCCTCGTGGTGACCGGCCCCGCCGGGGTCGGCAAGACGGCCCTGGCCGCGCAGTGGCTGCGCGGCCAGGCCGGCCGCTTCCCGGACGGCCAGCTGTACGCGGACCTGCGCGGCTACGCGCCCGGTGGCCCCGCCGACCCGGCCGAGGCCCTCGGCGGCTTCCTGCGGGCCTTCGGAATCTCCCCGGTGCCCGGGAGCCTGGAGGAGGGGGCCGCGCTCTGGCGCTCGCTGGTGGCGGAGCGGCGGATCGCGGTGCTGCTGGACAACGCCTCGACGGCCGCCCAGGTGCGGCCGCTGCTGCCCGGCTCGGACCACACGGTGGTCGTGGTGACGAGCCGCCGCCGGCTCACCGGGCTGGGCATCGACGGTGCGGTGTTCCGGCCGTTGGGCCCGCTCGCCCGGGAGGCCTCCACCGAGATCCTCGCCGCGCGGGTCGGCAGGCACCGGGTGGTCGACGAGCGCGCCGCCGCGGCCGAGGTGGTGGAGGCCTGTGCCGGGCTGCCGCTGGCGATCTGCCTGGCGGCGGCCCGCATCGCGGCGCGCCCGGCCCAGTCGCTCGCGGCGACCGCCGAGATGCTCGGCCGCGGCACCGACCGGCTGGCGGTGCTGAACGTGGAGGGGGAGACGGTGCGGGACCTGCTGGACGCGTCCTACGGCGTGCTGGAAGCGGAGGCCGCCCGGCTCTACGGGCTGCTGGGCCTGCTGCCCTTCGCCGAGTTCACCCTGGAGAACGCCGCCGTGCTGGCGGACGTGGACGCGGCCGGGGCCGATCGGCTGCTGGACGGTCTGATCGATGTGCACCTGCTGGAGGAGACCGGGCCGGAGCGGTTCCGCTTCCACGACCTGGTGCGGCTGCACGCCCGGGCGCACGGGGCGCGGGTCCGGGCGGCCGGGTCCACCGGGGCGGCGCTGGACCGGCTCGTCGACTGGTACCTCGCCTCGGCCACGGCCGCCGAGGCGGTCGTCTCGCCGACCCACCGCACCCTCGCCCGCGACTACCGCAGCCGCCCCGTCCATCCGGCCCGGGAGTTCGGGGGCGACGTCCCGGCCCTGGAGTGGTACGACGCGGAACGCGACCGGCTGGCGGGCGTCCTGCGCTGGTGCGGGGAACTGGACCGCCCCGCGGCGGCGTGGCAACTCGCGGACGCCATGTGGCCGTTGTTCCTGCGGCTGCGCCCGGCCCGGCTGTGGGTCGAGGCCACCCGGATCGGCCTGGACGCGGCCCGGGCGGCCGGCTCCCGCAGCGGCGAGCTGCGGATGCTGACCGACGGCGGGAACGGACTGCGGAACGCGGGGGAGGGGGAGGAGGCGGCGCGCTGGTTCACCGAAGCCCTCGTCCTCGCCCGGGAGCTGGGCCGTCCGCTGGTGCAGGCGGACGCGCTGTACGGGCTCAGCCAGACCCACCGGATGGCCGGCCGGTTGGACGCGGCCGCCGAGTGCCTGCACGAGGTGGTCCGGCTCCGCGAGGCCGAGGACTACCTGCGGGGTTCGGCACTGGCCCGGCTGGCGTACGGCGAGGTGCTGCTGCTGGCCGGCCGGGCCGCTGAGGCGGTGGAGCCCGTCGAGCGGGCGGGCCGCGAGCTGGCCTCGATCGAGGACGACTACGAGGCGGCCCGCGCGACGGCCTTCCTGGGCCTGGCGCACGGCCGGCTGGGCGCGTACGAGCGTGCCGAGGCCCATCTGGAGGAGGCTCTGGCGGGGTTCCGGGCCCGGCTGTCCGCGCACTGGGAGGCGCGGACGCTGGAGTTCGCCGGGCAGGTCGAGGAACTGCGCGGCCGACCGGACGCGGCGCGGGCCCGGTTCGAGCAGTCCAGGGCCCGGTACCAGGAGGTCGGTGCCGCGGCCGAGGCGGCCAGACTGGCCGACCGCCTCGCCGCGTACGGTGTGGACGGCGCCGTCACTCCCTGCCCGGGCGAACCGGAGGCGTGAGCCGGTTCCACCCGGAGCCCGGGGTACGGCGCCCGGAGCCCGGGGTACAGCACCCGGCGCCCGAGGTACGGCACCCGGCGGCGCTGACCCGGTCGAGTTCGTCCAGCGTCCGTCCGGCCGCCAGCCAGGCGTGCGCCAGCGAGCCGAGGGCCGGCGGCGGGACGGGCCCGCCGCCCGGACCGGAGGCCCGCAGGACGAGCCGTTCCCCGGTCCGGGCGAGCAGCAGCACCGCTCCCGGACGGTGTTCGGCCGTGGCCACCGCACATCCGGGGTGCGCGGAGAGCAGTCCCGCGAGCCGTGCGTGGGCGTCCGCCGCCGGAACGGGACCGAGGTGCAGCACGTCGGCGTGCCGGCGCCAGCGCAGGCCGCCGGGCTCGGTGAGGTCGAGCACGAGGTGCTCGTCCACGAACCCGGGCCCCGGCCGCTCCGCCGCCGCCGTGGGCGCCGGGTCGGCGGCCAGCAGCCCGTGGCGGACACCGGTGGTGGACGTCACCCGGGCCTCGAACAGCGTGGTCGCCGAGCCGTCGTGCGCGCCGGGGCGGACCGGCGCCAGGCGCACCGTGTGCAGCACGGCGGTCATCCGGCCCGCCGCGCGTCGGCGGCCGCGATCGCGTCCAGCGGTTCGGGCAGCGGGAGCGGTTCCGGATCCGGGGTGTGCGCCGGCTGGCCGAGCCCGAGCACGCGGTACAGCAGACGGCGGGCGTTGCGGTCGAATCGGCCCGGTTCGGAGCTGATCCGGTCGGCGATGGCCGCGTAGTCCTCCGGGCGGTACTGCTCGGCGGCGTAGGCGAGTTGGCCGGTGAGCGGGTGTCCGGGGGCGAGCGCGGGGGCGGTCCGGGCGAGCTGCGCGGCCGGCGAGCGCGGGTTGACGTGCCGGTGCGGGTACTCGGCGAGCAGGACGGGGACGCCGGTCATGGCGCCGTACAGGGTGACCGAGCCGTGGTCCCCGATGACGAAGTCGGCGGCGACCAGCAGCGGCCGCCAGTCCGTCTCGGGCGGGATCACCGTGACGGCTCCCCGGGTGGTGGCCTTCGCCCAGGAGCGCACCGCGTAGGCCGAGTGCTGGGCCGCGATGTTGGGGTGGGGCAGCAGGACGGCCCGGTAGCCGTGCCGGGGCAGTTCCGAGGTCAGTCTGGGCAGCACGGCGTCGAGCCGGGTGAAGAGCGAGCCGTCGCCCCAGGTGGAGGAGACCAGCACCAGCTTCTCGTCAGGCCGCAGCCCCAGGGCGCTCCGGTGGTCCTCCCGGTGCGGCAGCGCCGCGGAGATGCGGTCGTAGCACGGGTCGCCGACCACTTCGGCGATCGGCAGGGCGTCCGGGCAGCCGCGCCGGAGTTCGAGCAGTTCCTCCTCGTGGGCCAGGGCGAACGAGGTGGGGACGAGCCGTCCCTCCCAGTAGAGGTAGTCCCGACCGAGCCCGATGGCCGGCCGCTCGCCGTCCGGGGCGCTGCGCCGGGCCAGCTTGATGTTGCCGGCTCCGTGCGGCAGTCGGACGACCGGGCCGTGCAACTGCTCGATCCCCTGGGAGCCGGCGGCCAGGATCAGGTCGAACTCGCGCCGGACCGCCTGCTCCCACGGCAGTACGGTGCCTCCCAGCGCCCGGAGGATCTCCGCGGCGCCCCCGTTGAACATGTGCGGTGCCACCGTGAACTGCACGTGGACCCGCAGGTCCGGGGCGAGCAGCGAGTAGAAGTCGTGCAGCCGCTTGGCGTACACCATGGTCTGCGCGACCACGAGCACCTCCTTGCGGTCCCGCAGGGTTTCCCAGGGCCCGTTGTTGCTCCAGGGCGCCGGCGTCCGGCGCGTTCCGTCCGTCGTGGTGATGTCCTGTTCCCCGTGCACCAAGGTCATCCTTCTCCCCCTCCTTGATCCCAGGTTCGGGGCCGTTCGCGGGCCCCGGGGTCGATGGTCCCCGGGGCGTCTGGCGGATTCCATGACGCGATCTGGTCGGTGCTTGCGGAAACCTTGTGTCCGCTTCCCGCGCCGCCGGCCGACCCCCGGAGCCGGGAAGGGTACTGAGTTCCTTTACGAGGGGTACTGAGTGCCGTATTCTCTCCGTGGAGCCTCTGACGCCAGTCGAAGAGAGCCGACACGGTACGCCGGTCCAGGTGGTGCTTGCGGTGCGCGGGCCGCGCCGGGCCGGACCTGGCACTCAGTACCCTCGGCATGCCTGAGGCCATGGATCCAGTGCACCCGTGCACCCGTGACAGGAGAACCGCTCATGAGCTTGAGGATCGTCGTCTGTGTGAAGCACGTCCCGGACGCGACGGGTGACCGTCGTTTCGCGGACGACCACACCACCGACCGGGAGGGTGTGGACGGCCTCCTGTCGGAGCTGGACGAGTACGGCGT
>NZ_JBSHAP010000138.1:0-24377 GCF_053611565.1 Kitasatospora sp. NPDC054795 | reverse complement strand
ACCGAGGACAGCGTGGACGCGACCGAGCTGCTCACCCACGCCGACCTCGCGCTCTACTCCGCCAAGGCGGCCGGCCGCCGTCAGTGGCGCCACTACCGGCCGGCCCTGCAGACCGGGATGGTGGAGCGGCACGAGCTGAACGAGCACCTCAACTCGGCGATCGCGGAATCGGCCTTCCAGCTGTACTACCAGCCGATCGTGGACCTGCGTTCGGGGGACCTGGTCGCCTTCGAGGCGCTGGTCCGCTGGCCGCACGACCGCCGCGGCATGGTGCTGCCCGACGAGTTCATCGCCCTGGCCGAGGAGAGCGGCCAGATCGTCCCGCTCGGCGCCTGGGTGCTGGAGCGCGCCGCCCAGGAGGTCGCGGCCTGGCACGCCGCGAGTTCGGCGGTCCGCTCCGCCGCCGGCCGGCCGCCGCTGCGGGTCAACGTCAACGTCTCGGCCCGGCAGTTCCGCGACGCCGGGTTCGTGGAGGTGGTCCGCCGGGCCCTGGCCACCACCGGCATCGACCCGCACACCCTGGTCCTGGAGCTGACCGAGTCCGTGCTGATGCGCCGCGACGACCGCATCCACGCCGACATGGCCACCCTGTCCGACCTCGGCGTCGGCATCGCCATCGACGACTTCGGCACCGGCTACTCCTCGCTGTCCTACCTGCGCGAGTTCCCGATCTCCCTGCTCAAGATCGACAAGTCCTTCATCGACGGCCTCGGCCAATCGCCCCAGCAGTACGCCCTGGTCGAGGGCATCACCCGGATCGCCGACACCCTCGGCGTCCAGGTGATCGCCGAGGGCATCGAGCACGCCGACCAGCGCGACCTGCTCGCCGCCATGGGCTGCCCGCTCGGCCAGGGGTACCTCTTCGCCCACCCCATGGACTCCCCGCAGGCCCGCGCCCTGGTCCGGCGGACCTCCTACGAACCCGTCTGAGCGGCGGCCCGCCCCGCTACTCCTTGCGCAGCGCGTGCGACAGCACCGTGAGCAGCGCCAGCGTGGGCCTCGCGTGCCCCGCCTCGACGGCCCGTACGTCGGCCTCCGGGAGGCCCGCCCGGGCGGCGAGGTCGCCGAGGGTGAGGCCGAGGTCGCCGCGGCGGGCACGGACGGCGCGGGCCAGGGCCTCGGCCGGGTCGCCGTCCGGATGGGCGGGGAAGTCCTCGATCAGGGGGCGCGCCAGATCCACCGAATTCTCCTCATCGGCCAGCGGGGCGCACAGTCTGGCACGCGATCAGCGGACAACGACCCCAAGCGGAGGTCAAGGTTCCTTGACCTCCGCTTGGGGTCCCCGCGCCGCCACTTGCCTCCCCGCGGCCCCTCACAGCCCGGCGACGGGCGGCGGGGGCGGCTGCGGGGGATCAGCCCAGCGGCAGCTCCAGCCGGGACTCGTCGCCGCTCGGCGAGCCGACGGTGACGGTGCCGCGCTCCGCGGCGTAGGAGTACAGCTGGTCACGGCTGTTGACGACCAGCGCCAGCCGGTGGCCGGTCGGCACGTCGTACGCGGCGGGTTGGAGCGTCCAGTCGACGGGGGTGTCCTCGCCGGGGGTCAGACCGAGCACGGTGTACGGCTCGTGGGTGACGATCCGCGCCGTACCGTCCGGGGCGACGTCGAACAGGTACGCCACCAGGGTGGCGGCGTCCCCGGTGCTGCGCACGGTCAGCCGGACCCGCGCGGCACCCCGGATCCGGCGGGCCGTCTCCCCCTGCCCGGTCAGCGGGTCGGTCGACCAGACCAGCAGGTTCTCCCGCTCGAACTCGGACAGCACGTACGTGCGGGGGTTGCCCGTCCACTCCTTCTGGCCGGTGTCCATCACGGCGTCCACCGCCGTCGCCCTCGTCTCCACGCCCGCGGTGAAGCTCCGCGACCAGCCGTCGTTCTGCTTGTCGGCCAGCGCGCCGTCACCGTCGCCGTTGACGCCGGTGAGGTACCACGTCTCCTCGCCGGTGGTGACGTCCGCCCACGAGTCGCGCGACTCGCGGCGGGCGGCCTCGGTGATCCGGTTGCCGCCGCCCAGCGCGGGCTTGGTCCGGTAGGTGAACATCACCTGGCTGGTCACCCGCTTGCGGTTCGGCGCCTCGTTGTCGGCGCCCAGCAGGTGGTGGTCCAGGAATTCGTAGGCCTCCCGGAGGGGCTCCGCCAGGCCGGGGAACGGCGGGTGGGTCAGCAGGCCGGACATGCCGGCGCCCTCGGGCGCGCCGTGGTCGCCGATCCACAGGTTCAGCTGCTTGGGCACCGTCAGCCGGTTGTAGACGTCGATCACCGAGGAGGCCGGGAAGAGCGTCTCGTGCCAGGTGTTGGAGACGAAGGTCGGGATGCCCCGCCGGTTGGTCTCCCGGAGGTACGTCTCCGGGGAGCGCTCGTTGCCCCAGGCGATCACGTCGCCGAGGTCGCGGTTCTGGTCGAACTTGTCGAGGATGTCCAGGGTCTGCGCGTCGAACTTGTCCTGCTTCTCCCCGCCGGTGAAGCCGACCAGCAGTTCCACGGCCTTGAGGTGCCGGGTGTCGTTGGCGTAGAGACTGGTGGCCAGGTTGCCCCAGGTGCTCAGCGCGACCACGGCGGCCACCCGCTCGTCGGGGTCGTGCGCGGCGACCAGCTGGCTGATCCCGGAGCCGTAGGACACGCCGAGGAAGCCGACCTTGCGCGGTTCGCACCAGCCCTCCGCGTGGGTGATCACCTTCGCCCCGTCGGCCCAGTCGTCGGGGCCGGCGACGTCAACGCGGCCGCCGGAGGTGGAGATCCAGCCCGGATAGCCGAGGCCCCGCGGGGTGTAGGCCAGGACGTGGTAGCCGCGCAGCGCCAGCTTGAAGTAGCCGTAGACGAAGGGCAGCCAGCCGAGCGGGTTCCAGCCGGCCGGCACGATCACGACCGGGCGCGGCTCGTCGCCCTTCAGCCTGATGCGGAACGCCGACAGGCGGATGTCGTCCTCCACCTCGATCCCGGTGACGTCGACGTCGGCGATCTGCCGCACCCTGGCCACCAACTCGGCCAGTTCCGGCGGGAGCTGGACCGCCTCGTCGCCCCGGGCGGCCGCCTGCAGGGCGTTGCCGAGGTCGACGACGGCCTGGTTGACGGTGCCACCGGGGCCCCGCAGGCCGTTTTCGGCGACGTCGGTGAGCGTGGCCTCGGTGATCGCCGGGATCGGCTCTCCACTGACACTGGTCATGCGAACCACCCTTCCGTGACGGATACTGTTCGCATCCTTGATCGCGGCGGGCGAAACGAAACTGACGCATCATCAGATTCACTGGAATGGATGGAGTATCGATCAACTTCTATTGGTGACAATAGAGTTGTAGTATCCGCGCCCTGCCTCACCGCGGGCGGATGACGGCCCCGACCGCCACCCGCCCGCCCGGTCAGGGCCGCGAGTCGAGCACCAGTTGCCGGAGTTCGGCGGTGCACATCATGTAGCCGTCCGGGGTCGGCACGTGGGCGAGGTAGTGGGCGAGGTCCGTGCCCAGCGCGAACACCTTGACCGGGGTCCCCGCGGCGCGGGCCGACTCCACCACCCTGCGCAGCCCGTCCAGGACGGCCGGGTGCCGGGTCTGGTAGGACTCCGCCACCAGGTGGTTGCCGCGGTCCGCGGCCAGGTAGAACTGCACCAGGTCCTTCACCCCGACGAACAGTTCGCTGGCACCGGCGGCGCAGATCTCCGCCGTGGCGTGCACCGCCGCCGGCGTCTCGATGAACGCGGACAGGGGCACCCCGGCCGGCAGTTCCAGGTGCTTCCTGAGCTGGGCGAACTCCTCCGCGTCGTTGAGGAACGGGACGGAGAGGTGCACCCGGCCCGCGGCGTCGCCCAGCCGCTCGCGCAGCGAGCCGAGCATGGCGTGCAGCGCCTCCCGGTAGGCGGTCGACCCCAGCAGCCAGCGCGCGCCGTGCAGGCCCAGCTCGGGGTTGGGCTCGACCGCGACCGGGGCCAGCTCGGTGACGCTGGCGGCGTGGTCGGAGCGGAGGTCGAGCATCCTCAGGATCAGCCGCTGGCCGGGCAGCAGCGCCTCGGTGAAGGCGCACAGCCGGTCGGCGAGCGCCCGCCCGTAGACCGCCGCTTCGGCCGGGCCGCCCTCCAGGGAGTCGAGCGGACTCAGGCCCGCCGCCAGGCAGAGGAATTCCTCGCGGATGAAGAAGCAGTCGACCCGCTTCGCGTCCGGCCCGCAGGAGTTGATCGCGCTGATGTCCTGGAGGTCCGCGATGACCGCGCACGCCGCGCCGAGGTCGGCCGGCGAGGGGGCCCCGGCGCCGGCGTCCGGGTCGGTCCCGGCGCCCGCGCCGGACTCGACGACGATCGACTCGCCGTCGAGGTCCAGCACCGCCTCGCCGACCAGGTCGTCGAGGTCCGCCTCGTCGACGCGGAGCACGGGAATTCCCCTGCCCCGGCAGAGCGACTGCATGTGGCCGGTCAGCCCGCCCGAACCGCAGACCACCGCGCGCGCCGCCACGATCGCCTCGTACAGGCCGGCGTCGAGGGAAGGGGCGACGAGGATGGATCCCTCGAGCGGATGTCTCGTGCGATTGCAGGTGCCCCGCACTTCGCTCTGTGCACCACCGGTCAGCAGGGATCCCTGAATCCGTCGCCCGTCCACCTATTCCTCCTGTTCTTCGGCGGTCGCCATTCCCAGCTGTCGGCGCAGTTGTCGTGGTGTCACGGAGACATCGGTGAGTCGTTCGACCGCGGCCCGGTTGACGACCACCCTCATCAGGCGGTCGTACCGGGCGGCATCCACCGCAGCGGCCGGACGTTCACCCATGGACCGGATACAGGCGTCCAACCGGGAATCGAGCAGGTTCCGTTCAAGTCGACCGCGCGAGGCCAATCTCCTGGCCTCCAGTACCACAGCGTCCTCGAATTCCCCCCGGGCCGCTTCCTCCAGATTGCCGACACCCCCGCGGCGCCCGGCCACGTTTCCAGCCACGCTTTCGGCCGTGCTTTCGGCCGTACTTTCGGCCGCGCTTCGAGCCGGACTCCCCACCGGAGTCCACTCCGGAGTCCGAGCCGAACTCCACTCCGCAATGCGAGCCGAAACGTCCTCTTCCACTTCCAGTTGCTCGATCACGTGCGCGGCGACCGCGATCGAATGGTTCTTGATGGCGGCGAGATTGAAGGTGAACGCACCGGTTCGGCCGTTCCGCACGATCTCGTCGCCCTCGCGCAGCGCGCCGACCGCGGACACCGGGCCCGCCACCCCGCCGGGGCTCAGCAGCACCCCCCGTCCGTCGACCTCCAGGCCGCGCCCGGTGCGTGCGTGGGGCTCCGCGATCCCCCGCCGCAGGAGGTTCCGCCAGAGCGGGCGGTCGACCCTGCTGTAGTCCGACTCCCGGCCGAAGTTGGACACCACCAGGTCGGCCTCGATGGTGTGCTCCTCCTGAGGGGAGGCGACCGACACGGCCAGCCGGCCCGACCCCGCCGGCCTGACCGCCTCCACCTTGCCGACGACCAGCCGCACCGCCCCGTCCGCCGCGTGCAGGGCGCTCTCGATGACCGCCATCGTGTACTCGAGCACCCCGACCCGCAGCGCGGCCAGCGCGGTGCCGAACTCGTCCAGCAGGCCCCGCAGTTCCGCGGTGGGGATGCGCTCGATGGCCTCGGGGAGGTGCGGCTCCCACGCCTTGACCACCCGCTCGGCGACCACCACCGGGGAGACGTCGGGATGCTCCCGGACGACCGTCGAGCACGCCGTGTCCCACTCGGCCCGGATCCGGACGAGGAACTCCTCGCGGTTCCGGTACGGCTCCAGCAGCGTCTTCGGACAGGGGAGGCGCAGCACCCCGTGCTCGTGGCCGCCGGGGTACGTCCGGAACATCGTCCCGGTCCTGGAGATCAGATGGATTCTGCCGGTGTGGCCCTGGCGCAGCAGCAGGCCCGCCGAGTCGTAGGCGCTCAGCACGGAGCCGACGATGGCGACCGTCGACTCGGACGGGAGCGAGACGAGCTTGCGGATTCCGGCCGCGGAGTAGGGGTCGCGCACGAAGGAGGCGTGGGCGCGGACCTCGGAGGCGAAGACCGGCTCCCGGAGTTCGAGGCCGGTCGCGAGGACGACCTGGTCGGCGCGGAGCACGGTCACCGCCGGGCTCCGGTCGGCTTCGCCCCCGCGGCCCGACCGCTGCTCGATCGTCACATCGGCGCCGGTGGCCCGGACTTCCAGGTCCACCGCCTCGCCCTCCGCCTCGACGAGCACGACACCGGGAAGGGCTTCGCGCCTCGCCTCGGCCAGCCGGTCGCTCAGGTAGTCCTGGAAGATCCGCCGGGGCGCCGGCCCCTGCTCGACGAACCGGAGCCCGGCCCAGGGCTCCGGCCAGCCACTGCGGTCGGCCTCGTGGTTGGCCCAGTGGACGAAGTCGAGGACGTCCTCGCGGAACACCGACATCCGGCCCGCCTGGATGTTGAACACGTAGTCCCAGGGGTTGCCGTCCCGGTGGTAGGCGACGCCCGCCGAGCGGTAGTCGGAGCGTCGTTCCAGCAGGACGATCTCCAGCGGTCTGCGCGCGAAGCAGAGCAGCCGGATGGCCGTGGCGGTGCCGGCCAGGCCCGCCCCGACTATGAGGACTCTTGGACGCGTACCCGTTCGACTCATGGTCAAGCCTCCGCATCGAAGGATGGGAACCCGGCTCTCCTGTCCCGAACGCCGGGCACGTGGTCTGCTGAGGAACTGCGACTCGGACGGAGCGACGCGCTGTCCGAAGTGCCCCAGGATCCTAGAACAGGTGATCCGCCGACCATGACGACTTGTCACGAAATCCGATGGGCATGCTCCGAAACCAGGTCGCCGCCGACCGGTCCGGCAGGCCGGACTGCCGGAGTGGACTATCGCCGACCCTGCCCCTGCTGCGGTCATCTCGTCTTCGACGTCCGGGAAGGGTGGCCCGGTTCGTTCGTCGTCTGCCCGCTCTGCTCCTGGGAGGACGACCCGGCGCAGCTCAGGTGGCCGCTGAGGCCGGGCGGCGCCAACTCGGTCCCGCTGCTGCAGGCCCAGCGCAACGTCCGGGAGTTCGGGGCCTGCGACCAGCGCGGCCGACGGCTCGTCCGGCCGGCGACGGACGACGAGCCGCTCGACCCCGCCTGGCGCCCGATCGACCCGGCCGCGGACCTCTTCGAGGACTGGCAGGACGAGGAGCAGCGTCCCTGGCCCGAGGACCGGTCGGTCCTGTGCTGGTGGCTCCCGACCTTCTGGGACACCACCGAGGACCTGACGCCGGACCCGCCCCACCGCATCACCGTCGACGTCGGCTCCGTGCGCGGCGAGAACGACCTCCACACCGCCCTGAAGCGCGAACTGCGCTTCCCCGCGTTCTACGGCATGAACTGGGCCGCGTTCTGGGACTCGATCACCGGCCTGGTCGCGATGCCCGCCGAACTGCGCTTCGTCGGCTGGGCGGAACTGGAGCGCGAACTCCCATGGGCGGCGCAGGCGCTCCGCGGCGAGTTGGCCCGGTACGCCGCGCTCGGCCGGGACTTCACCGCCGTCTACGGCTGACGGCGGCGCGGCCGTGGCCCGGCGCCGACGCCGTTCGGCGCTGTTCGGCGCCGTTCGGCACCGAGGGCGGTGAGGCCGGCGAGGGCGACGGCGGCCGCGAGGACGGCGGCGGACTTCTGGGGGATTCGCACTGCTGCTCCTGGTTCGGGGTGTTCGGGGGTTCGGGGGCCGGCCGGGTCGGATCCGGTCCGCCATGAAGTTAGGGGCAGGGCGGGCCGGTTGGGCCGACGGCACGCGGGTCGCCCCGACTGGTTCCGGCGTTTCACTGGACGGCGCAAGCTTCTCGGCTCCGGGCCTGTCCGCCGTCGCTCCCGCCCGGCACAATCACCGGTATGACGATCACCACCGGTGCGCCGCCCACGCGCAACACGCCGGTCGCCCTCGCCCGCGGCTTCCTGACCGGAGGCGTGATCGGAGGATCGCTCGCCGCGATGGTCGTCGGCGTCGTCGTCGACAGGGCGGCGCTGTTCATCGCCGGCCTGGGCGTTCCCATCGCCTACGGCCTGCTGCTCCTCCTCGCCGGCATGCCGCGACGGGCCCGGGAGGCGGCCGTCGTCCCGCGGACGGCGCTCGCGATGATCGAGAGCCTGGATGTCCCGAAGGGCGAGGTGACCGACCTGGCGGTACGGTTCGACCTCACCGTCGTGCCGGACGAAGGCCCCGCGTTCCGAGTGGAGTTCACCCAGGACATCCACGTCGCCGACCTCCCCGACTACCGGCCGCGCGGCGTCCTGGTGGTCCGCTACCCGCCGGACCGGCCGGCAGCCGTGCGCATCGTGAAGCGGCCGACCCCGGTCTGGGAGGAGCGGGCGGCCGGGGCGCGGCTCGACTCCGCGCCCGCCTCGACCAAGGTGAGCGAGCCGTCCGACAGCTGCGCCGTCCCCTTTCTCGGGTTCCTCGGTCTGCTGCTCGCCGCGGCGGCCGTCGTTTTCCTGTTCCGGGTGGACCTGTTCGAGGACGAGCCCGCCGGCCCGCCGTCCTCCTCCGGGAACCCCTCGGCCTCCGCCTCCTCCTCGTGGTCGACCAAGGTGGTGACGGCCGGGTCCGGCACCGTCGTGCTCGGCTCCGGGCAGTCCTTCCTCGACGAAGGCGAGTTGGGGCGGGCCGTCAACTCCTTGACGCGGAACGGCGAAGCGGGCCCGGTGACGACCCTGCAGGTGACGGACAGCCTGCTGACGGTGACGTTCTCCTCGACCGACTCGAAGGCCCGGGAGTTCGATCCGGCGTCACTGCCATACGAACGGTTCCCGGCCCTGGTCGACGAGGCCAGGACCACCCTCGGCGTCCACGCCCCGCAGGCCTGGAGCATCACTGTCCTCCGCACCAACGGCTCCGTCACCATCACGGTCACCGTGGCCGGGCCCGGGGGCGCCGCCGTGCTGGAGGCGGACGGACAGGGCCGGGTGCTGCGGCGCACCTCGGCACACTGAACCACGGACAGGACGGACGGGAGCGGGGCGCACATGAACTGGCACGGAATCCTGGCCCTGTGGTGCGGGGTGTTCGGCGCCGTGGCGCTGGTCGGGTACGGCCGGTCGCTGGCCGGCCTCACCAGGGCGCAGCGGGCCGTACGGGTGAAGGGGCGGATCGAACGGGTGCGGGAGCCGCGCAACGGGAGCTCCCCGAACGACGGGATAGCGGTGGTCGTCCGCTTCCAGGACCCTTCCACCGGCGAGGAGTTCGTCGTCACCAACGACAGCGGGACCGGCGACCGGATCAGCACGGCCTGGGTGGGCCGGGAGGTCGGGATCCGCTACCCGCGCGGGAGACCGCACGCCTTCCGGTTCACCAGCGACCTCCAGGCGGGGCGGCGGGGGCTCGCCTGCCCCACACCGCGGTGTTCCTGATCTACGTCGGGCTGGTGGTCGTCCTCTCGATCGACCGGGGCTGGCCGTGGGCCCTGGTCACGACCTGCGGTCCGGTCACCGTCCTCGGCGCGTTCTACCTGCCCGGGGAGAAGCGGGGGACGAAGAAGCGTCTCACCGAGCTGGCCGCCATGCTGCCCGTCCCGGGGCGGGTCGTCGCCGTCCTCAGGAACGTCGAGACCGACGAGGACGGCGACACCCGGAGCAGCCGGACACCGGTCGTCGCCTTCACCACCGAGGAAGGGACGGCCGTCACCGCCTACTACCCCTCGGGCCTGCCGGACTCCGCCGTCCCGGTCGGCGGGGACCTCACGATCCACTACTCCCCCGCCGACCCGGCCGACTTCACGCCGGACCTCGCAGCCACCCGCCGGTCCGTGGCGGGAAACGTCGGCTGCGCGGTAGCGGTCCTGGTCGTCGCCGCGGCGACGACCGTCACGGGCGTGGTCCTGCTCCGCCTGTAGGGCCCGACGGCCCGCCAACGGCCCGCCGCCGGAAAGGCGGTGGGCCGTCGAGGAGGGCTCCCCGTCCGCGCCGCCGTCCGTCCTGCCGCCCCTCCCGCCGTGCGCACCGCCCCGGCTCCGTCCGCACCGCCCCGGCTCCGTGCGCGCGTGGCCCGCCCCGGCGCCCTCAGGGGTGCGCGGCCGCCCGGTCGGAGTCGCTGCGCAGCACGCAGAACTCGTTGCCCTCGGGATCGGCGAGGACCGCCCAACCCGAACCGTCGGGGTTCCGGTGGTCGCCGACGAGGCCGGCGCCGAGGGCGAGCAGTCGCTCCACCTCCTGGTCGCGCGAGGTCTCGGGCCGCAGGCACAGGTGGACCCGGTTCTTGACCGTCTTCGCCTCGGGCACCTGGTTGAAGTACAGGACCGGACCCTCCGCCAGCAGCACCTGGGTCTCGTGGTCCCCCGGCCGGCAGTCGGGGTCCAGCGGCCTGCCCGTCACACCGCTCCAGAAGCGCGCCAGCCCATAGGCGTCCGCGCAGTCGATCGCCACGTTCTGCAGTACCGAAACCATGCGCGCGAGTCTCCCCGTTCCCCGCCCCGAACTCCACCGGGTTGTCCCGGTCTCCCGCACGTGTGTCACGGTCTCCCGCACGTGCCGCCCGGGCGGCGTCACGGCCCGCGTGCAAGCCGTCACGGACGTGCCTCCGGTGGAGGTAGTAGCCCAGAGCGTCCGGGAGGTTGCACCATGACTTCCGAGAAGAAGCCAGTCCAGCTCACAGCACGTACGGTCAGCGGCCACGTGGTCGCCCACGCTCCGATCAGCGGCGACTTCGAGGCCACGCTGACCGACACGGACGGCAAGCCGATCGCGGGGCGGCAGATCACCTTCTACAGCACGGCGAGCGGCCGGCGGGTCGGCTCCGCGACCACCGACCGGAGCGGGATCGCCGAGCCGAACTCCGGCTCCAAGATCCTCGACCCGGTCATCGTCGCCAGCACCCTCGCCACCGGCTGCGCAGCCCGGTTCGAGGGCGACGACGAGTACCAGGCGGCCTCCGCCCACGCCGGCACCGCGGTCGGCGTCTGACACACCTCGACCGGCCGTGCGCGCACCGGCCGCGGTGCACGGCGCCGTGCACCGCGCCCGGGCCTGGCCGGCCGGGCCAGCCGGGCCAGGCCGGAGACCGTCAGCCCCGAAGGAGCAGGTCCGCGAACTCCCGCACGCGGTCGGTGGTGATCCCTTCGCGCTGCTCGACCGCGAGGGGATGGTCGGTCGGTTCCAGTTCGATCAGCGGACGCCGGCCGACCGCGCGGGTGCGGACGTGGGTCTTCAGCAGGAGGGTCGAGTCCGGGTAGACGGGCAGCTCGGTGGAGAGCCAGCCGAAGTACGGGGGCTCCTGCTCCCGCGCCGGGTCCTCCCACAGCTCGTGCGTCCGGGCGAAGTTCTGCTCGCTCAGGGAGACCCACACGCCCCACGAGAACGTGTCACCGCTGTCACGCACCGGTATCTCGACCAGGCCGTGGACGTAGAAGTGCCGGCCCTTGACCACGCACTGGTCGGCGGTCAGCTCGCTGTCCCGGCGCCGGGAGTACCGCGGCTTCCAGCCCACCGGCGCCGGAGCCCCGTAGGACAGCGGCGGGCCGTCGTGGCGTTCCGCGCAGCACGCGCACGCGTGCTGGTCGTCGGCAGTCACGGTGCGAGCCTAACGGGCTGGTCAGAGGCGGTTCGAGGGTGGTCCGGCAAGCTGTCCGAACTGCGGCCCGGTGGGCCGTTCGGTCAGCGGTCCGGTCAGCCGACCGCCGGGCTGCGGCGCTCCAGAAGGACCACGTCGCGCCAACGCGGCCCAGCCGAGCACCCTGGCGAACCCGTCGGACCCGCCGGACCCGTCGAGGGCGACGAGGCGGTGCTCGGCCATGCGCGCCGCGTCGAACGCCTCCCAACCCGGCACACCGGTCTCGAAGGTGGCGTCGCCGCCGTCGATGCCCGACCGGTAGATCTCCAGGACCTGCGCGGCGTGCGCCGGGGTCATCGCGGCGACGTTCACCACCCCGCTCATGCGGCGGCCTCGATGCCGAGTTCCGCCATCAGGGCGCGGACACGCTGCTCGATCGCGTCGCGGATCGGGCGGACGGCGTCGACGCCCTGGCCCGCCGGGTCCGCCAACTGCCAGTCCAGGTAGCGCTTTCCGGGGAAGTACGGGCAGGCGTCGCCGCAGCCCATGGTGATCACCACGTCCGAGGCCCGGACCGCCTCGACGGCGAGCACCTTGGGCGTCTCGGCGGAGAGGTCGATCCCCACCTCGGCCATCGCCCGGACCACGGCCGGGTTGACGCCGTCGGCGGGCGCCGACCCGGCCGACCGGACCTCGACCCGGTCCCCGCCGAGCCGGGTGAGAAGGGCGGCGGCCATCTGTGAGCGGCCGGCGTTGTGCACGCAGACGAACAGCACGGACGGCTTGGACTCAGACACGGGCGGAACCTTCGGGTTCGGGGGCGGTGGCGGGGGCGGTGGCGGGCCGGGGGAAGTACCGGCGGGCGGCGAGGGCCACGTGGACGAGGCCGATCAGGACGGGCACCTCGATCAGCGGGCCGACCACTCCGGCGAGGGCCTGGCCGCTCGCGGCGCCGAAGGTGGCGATGGCGACGGCGATGGCCAGTTCGAAGTTGTTGCCCGCAGCGGTGAACGCCAGGGTGGTGGCCCGCGGGTGGTCGAGGCCCACCGCGCGGCCCAGCGCCAGGGAACCGGCCCACATGACGGCGAAGTAGACCAGCAGCGGCAGCGCGATCCGGGCGACGTCCAGGGGCTGCGCGGTGATGGCGCGGCCCTGGAGCGCGAACAGGACGACGATCGTGAACAGCAGCCCGTACAGCGCGAACGGGCCGATGCGCGGCAGCAGCGCCGTCTCGTACCAGGCGCGGCCGCGGGCCTTCTCGCCCAGGCGGCGGGTGAGGTAGCCGGCAGCGAGCGGGATGCCGAGGAAGATCAGCACGCTGCGGGCGATCTCCCAGACCGGGACGTCGAGCGCGGTCCGTTCCAGGCCGAGCCACCCGGGCAGCACGGACAGGTAGAACCAGCCCAGCGCGCCGAAGGCGACCACCTGGAAGAGCGAGTTCAGGGCGACGAGGACGGCGGCGGCCTCCCGGTCGCCGCCGGCCAGGTCGTTCCAGATGATCACCATGGCGATGCAGCGGGCGAGGCCGACGACGATCAGCCCGGTGCGGTACTCCGGCAGGTCGGGCAGCAGGAGCCAGGCGAGGGCGAACATCACGGCGGGCCCGACGAGCCAGTTCAGCAGTAGGGAGGGGACCAGCAGGCGGCGGTCGCGGGTGACGCTGTCGAGGCGGTCGTAGCGGACCTTGGCGAGCACCGGGTACATCATCACCAGCAGGCCGAGCGCGATCGGCAGGGAGACGCCGGTGACGGTCACCTTCGCGAGCGCGTCGCCCAGGCCGGGGACGAGCCGGCCGAGGCCGATACCGAGGACCATCGCGGCGAGGATCCACAGCGCGAGGTACCGGTCGGTGAACGACAGCCGGCCGGCCACCGGGGCGGGCGCCGCCGCTTCGGCGCTCACTCGGCGGCGCCGAGGGACGCCCGGCGGGTGAGGATGCCCGCGAGGCGGTCGGTCGTATCGGGGACCAGCCGGTAGTACACCCAGGTGCCGCGGCGCTCGGAGTCGATCAGCCCGGCCTGCCGCAGCAGCTTCAGGTGGTGGGAGATCGTCGGCTGGGACAGGTCGAAGGCCGGCGTCAGGTCGCAGACGCACACCTCGCCACCGGCGCCGGAGGCGATCATCGACAGCAGCCGCAGCCGCACCGGATCGCCCAAGGCCTTGAAGAGCGGCGCCAGTTCGGCGGCCTGGTCCGCGTCCAGCGGGGCGCTCAGCAGCCGGGGGCAGCAGCCGTCCGCGGCGTCGTCCCGATCGAGCAGCGGGAGTTCCTGTTTCGACATACTTCTATGTTGACGAATATCGATCCAGAGTGCAAGGCTGAATCGACAGACATCGATACAGGGTCGTTCAGTCCTTTGCTCCCTTCCAGCCCTTCCAGCCCTTCCAGTCCGTTGGAGGCCACCGTGTCCCGTGTCCAGCTCGCCCTGCGCGTCGCCGACCTCGAAGGCTCCATCGCCTTCTACTCCAAGCTCTTCGGCACCGAGCCCACCAAGCGCCGCCCCGGCTACGCCAACTTCGCCGTCACCGAGCCCCCGCTGAAGCTCGTCCTCATCGAGGGCGATCCCGGCGAGGACACCCGCCTCGACCACCTCGGCGTCGAGGTCGCCTCCACCGAGCAGGTCACCGCCGCCACCACCCGCCTGCGCGAGGCCGGCCTCGCCACCTTCGAGGAGAACGACACCTCCTGCTGCTACGCCGTCCAGGACAAGGTCTGGGTGACCGCCCCCGGCAAGGAGCCCTGGGAGGTCTACGTCGTCAAGGCCGACGCCGACAGCCTCGGCAAGAGCGCCGCCGGCGCGCCGGAGGCCTGCTGCACGGGCACCGGCGAGGCGTCCCGCTGAACCGCCCGGAGCGGGAAGTCGGCCCGGCCGACTTCCCACTCCGCCTCCCGGGCCTTTTCCTTCGACCCGAGGGTTCCGCGCGTCGGACTTCCTCCAGTACGTCCGCGACGCCCCGCGACATGGCTTCCGCCGACGACGGCGGTCACCTTCACATCGACTACTTCCCCGGGCACTTCTCCCCTGCCGAAGGGTCTCTGCCGCCGGCGGTCAACAGCACGCACGGAAGCATGCCCCGGTGATCCGCACCGCGTCCGTCCAGCAGGGCCCGTGCCGCCGCCGGACAGAGGAGTCGAGGGTGTTCAGGTCGGTCGTCACATGCTGATCCTGGACACCTCGACCCTTGGGGATCGGAACTTCGGATCCACCCGCCTAGGGTGAGCCGCATGGGAAAGACACAGGTGGGCGGACCGGTCGGCCGGTGGGCCCGGCTCCTGGACCGGGCGCGGGGCAGCCGACGGGCCGTCCCGTTCTCGCACGAGGCGGAGTTGCGGCAGGCCGCCGCGCGGATGCGCGGAGGACTGCTCCGCTACCCCGTGGAGGGGCCGTGGCAGGAGCAGGCCTACTGGGACCCGCTGCCGGCCGCGCGGGAGATGACCGGTTCCATGGGCGACGGCCGCTGGGAGCAGCGCAGCCGACTGAACGTGCCGGGCCCGTTCTACGCCGGCGAGACCGACAGCGGGCTGAACGGCCCGTACTACCTCCCCGAGCATGTGCTCTCGGGCGACGAGTACTGCGAGTTCGTCCACCGCCAGCCCGCCAATCCCCGCGAGGTGGCCGCGCTGGTGGAGATCGCCCACGGCGAGCCGCTGGGCGGCTACGCCTGGGACGGTGACCTGCACTGGACCCCGCAGGCGGTGCGCGACTGGTGGTCGCGCCGGGACGAGGTGCAGGCCTGGATCACGGGCGAGCTGGAGCTGGGCGACGACGGCCGGAACGAGCCGGAGGCCCTGCGGCAGTACGCCGCCTACCTGGACGACGGGCTGGAGGCCTACCTGCGCGGCTACCTGTTCTGGCTCACCGAGGGCCGCGAGCCGCAGGCCGGGGAGGCGCTCCCGGACCTCTGAGGGCCCGCACCCAGGGCTACCGCGATTTCCCGTTCGGTGTGGGCCGGGGCGGCAGCACCGTCGCCGTCGTCGAGCGGGAGGGCATCCGGACCCGGCCCGACGTCCCCGCTTTCGAGGAAACCGTCCGGGTCGCCGTGCACACCTTGCGCCGGTCCGCGAGACCACGGCGGGGTGGTCACTGACGGATCGTCACATTCCTTTAGGGTGGCGGCCATGAGCGACCCGCACCCGACCTCGGCCTTCAACGCCGCCAACACCGACCCGGCCGTCACCGACCGGGTCATCGCCGTGCTGGACGCCCTGCGGCCAACCCCGGCGTGCGGCGGCTGCGCGCGTGGGCACATGCACAGCTCGCCGTACGCCCCGGGGAGCGCGCGCTGGACGTCGGCGCCGGCACCGGGTCGGAGACCCAGGTGCTCGCCGCGGCGGTCGCCCCGGGGGCAAGGGCCACGGACTGCACGACCGGCAGCGCGATCGGCGTCGAACCCCACCCCGGGCTGCGGGCCCTCGCCGAACAGCGCGCCGCCGAGGCCGACAGCCCGGCCCGCTTCCTGGACGGCGACGCGCTCGCACTGCCGTTGCCCGACGGCGAGCTGGACGTGGTCCGGTGCGAGCGCGTCCTCCAGCACCTCGACGATCCGGCGAAGGCCGTCGCCGAGATGGCCCGGGTGCTGCGTCCGGGCGGCCGGGTCGCGCTGCTGGACACCGACTGGGCCACCTTCGTGCTCCACCCGGCCGCCCCGGAGATCCGCCCCGCGCTGGCCGCCGTCGCCGAGGGCACCGCCGCCACCCCGGACGCCGGACGCCGCCTCGCGGGCCTGCTGGTCGAGGCCGGACTGGCCGTCGACCACCTCGGCGCCGACGTCCTGCTGCACGACTCCCGCACGGTCACCCGGCCGATCGTCCACGGGATCGGCGCGGCGGCCGTCGACCGGGGTCTGATCACCGAGGACCAGCGCGACCGGCTCTACGCCGACCTCGACGCGGCCGCCGAGCACGGGGCGTTCCACCTGTCGGTGGCGATGTTCGCCGCGGTCGGCCACCGGCCCCGCTGACCGGCCGCGCCCAGTCCAGCGGCCCGCCCCGGCCGGCGCACCGTACAAGCGGTAGACCTCGGCCGGCCGCCGCCCCACCGTGAGGTCCGCCGGGTACGAGGCCGCCGGCCACCCCGCGCCGCTCGACCGGACGGCGGCCCTCGCCCGGCACGGCCCCGAACGGTCGGCGCAGACCGGGACGGCCCGCGCCGGGCCGGCGCTCCTGGGCTTCGCGGTCCTCGGCCTCGTCACCTTCGTCCGCTGGTGGCTCTGACTCCGGCACTCCGGAACTGCGACACTCCGATACCCCGGCCGTCCGGCACCGCAGCGCCCCGGCACCCCCGGCCCTTCGCTCAGAGCCGGTGCAGCGCCGCCTCGCAGAGCCGGCACCGCTGCTGCTCCAGCTCGGGCGGGTACCACGGCTCACCCGGCCGGGCGGGACGGTAGTGGGCGTGCTCCATCGGGGCGGTGTCCAGCCCGCAGAGGGTGCGCGCCTGCGGGTCCTCCGGGACGTCCGGATCCTGGCCGGCGGCGTGCACCGCGACCACGCCCGGGCCGACGCCCTCGGGGCCGAGGGCCTGGTCCGGGGCCATTTCGAAGAGGACGACGATCGCAGCCACGGTCCCACCGTGGCGGGCGGCGGCCGTCCGCGCATTTCGATCTTCACCCCGCCGAGGGCCCCGGTGGCGCGGGCCCCCGGGCCGGGGCCGGTCCGCTAGCCGCCGTAACAGGCGCCGCCCGGCTCCGTGTCCGGGGAGCCCATCCCGAAGACGTACAGCAGGAACAGCATCACGGCCGCCACCACCAGCACCACCCACTTCACCTCCGGCTCAGTGCCCTCGGGCAGCACCGCCACCAGGACGGCCTGCAGGAGGACCAGCAGCACGGTCATTCCGATCCAGCCGACCGGCAGACCCAGTGCCATCGACGCCCGGGCCGGCATGTCCATCCCCCGCGGGCAGTCCGCCCACCTGCGTGCGACCAGCAACGCCCCCAGGACGGTGCCCGCCGCCGCGAGCAGCGGTCCGGCGGCGTACCACCCGCAGCCGTGCGACCTCCTGCGCTCCACCGGTGCCGTCATCCCCGCCGGTCCCCCTCGCCCACGCTCACGTTCCCGGGCGCACACGTCTCCGGAGCCGCGCGCGGTTCCCGGGCACGAACACGCGTGGCCCGAAAGCACGTGGGCCCGACGACACACAGCCTCGAATTTCGGCGTCACAGACCTGTCAAAGCTGTGCCCTCGTACTCCAGGATGACAACGCCCCTCGCACGACCGACCGCACTGCGCCACACCGCATCGCACTGCACCACATCGCAGCGCATCGCACGGCACCCCACCGCAGCGACCGGACCCAAGGAGCCGCACCATGGGCATCGAACGTCGTGAACTACTCAAATGGGGCGCGGGATTGGCCGCCGCCACCGCCACAGGCATCGCCCTGCCGGGCACCGCGTGGGCGACCACCGGCGCCACCACCCCGCGCGGCCTGCCGACGGACAGCTGGATGAGCCGCCTGAACGGCGACCTCTCCCTGCTCGACCTCACCGTCCCCGGCACCCACGACTCCTGCTGCGAGAACCCCGCCTACGGCACCGAGTGGTCGCACACCCAGAACTGGGGAATCCCCCAGCAGTTGACCGAGGGAGTCCGCTTCCTCGACATCCGCTGCAACGGCCTCCAGGGCGCACCCGACGAGCTCGGGATCTACCACTCCGACGCCTACCAGCACATCCGGCTCCAGGACGTGCTCGACCGCTGCCGGATCTTTCTCCAGTCGCACCCCGGCGAGACCGTCCTGATGCGCCTGCGCAACGAGCGCGCCGGCGGACAGTCGCTCGACGACACCGAGTTCATGCGGCGGGTCAACCACTACTTCGACGACCTGGGTTACCGCGACCTGTTCCACTTCTACGGGTGGCCGACGCTCGCCACCGCCCGCGGGAAGGTCGTCCTGATCGCCGACTTCGCCAACCCGTGGGGCCTGATCGACTGGTCCAGCGGCGAGAACGGCTGGTTCGACACCCAGGACCTCTGGCAGACCGGCGGCCTCGACCCGCTCGGGACGAAGGGCCAGCGCATCGTCGCCCAGTTCGACAAGGCCTTCCTGAACCCGGGCCACTCGAAGATGTTCGTCAACTTCCTCTCCTACGCCGGGGGTTACTGGCCGAAGACCAGCTCGCAGGCCCTGATGGACCGCACCGTATACCCGTACCTGAACGCCCGCACCCAGCAGCGCGCCCGGTTCGGCATCGTGCCGATGGACTTCCCGGACTTCCACGTCAACGTCCTGCAGATGCTGATCGACAAGAACTTCGTCTGAACAGCCGACAGTTGGGGCCCGGATCCGCCTCTACGGCAGCCCGTTCTGCTTCGGCGGCGTGGTCCGCACCGTTCCGGCCGGCGGTGTCGCCGGCCTCTCCGACAAGGTGACCGGTTGGAAGAACGGCTGACACGCCCCGGTCAGTGATCGGTGCCCGCGGCCGGGCCGCTCGGGTCCGGCCGCAGGCACCGTCGCGGGCGCGGGCACCGTCGCGGGCGCGGCGGCGCAACAGCACCAGGTCGGCGGTACCCGATGGGTGGCCCTGGGGCCGGTCCGCATCAGCCCGGGGATGTAAACCCGTGGGCCAATACGACATGACGAAGGATCAATCGACGGACTGATGTCGCCCACCCGGCCCGCGTGACAGCGTTCCGCGCATGGACACCACGCCGCTGGACACCACGCCGACCGCACGCCGCACCGGACCGACCCGCCGCCGCATGCTGGGCACCGCGCTCGCCCTCGGCGCCGTCGCGCCGCTGGGCCTCGCCCGCACCGCCTCGGCCGCTCCCGCTGCCGCCCCGGCTGCCGCTCCCGTCCCCTCCTCCGGCTCCGCATCCCCCTCCCGCCTCACCCTGACCGCGCCCACCGGCCCCTTCCCGGTCGGCATGGTGCCGCTGCACCTGCGCGACGAGTCCCGGCCGGACCCGAACGCCCGGCCCGGCAAGTTCCGCGAGCTGATGGCCACCGTCTGGTACCCCGCCCGGACCGCGGACGCCGACACGTACCCGCTCGCCCCCTGGATGACCGACGGCGCCCTGAAGGCCTTCCTCGACGACGCCGGCTACCCGCTGCCCCTCTCGCTCGCCCCGCTCACCGCCGGTCACCAGGGCGCACCCGTCCACCGGGCCGGCCGGCCGCTGCCCGTCGTCCTCTACTCCCACGGCGCGGGCAGCCACCGCGCCGACCACACCATCGTGGTCCAGGAGTTGGCCAGCCACGGCTTCGCCGTCGTCACCGTCGACCACACCCACGACGGGTTCACCGAGTTCCCCGACGGCACCGTCGTCACCCGCGACGGCGCCGCCCCCGGCCTGTATCCGAGGGACTACGCCGCCGACCTGCTCTTCCTGCTCGACCGCGTCGTCGACCTCGCCAACGGCCGCAACCCCGACGTCGACGGCCGCCCTCTGCCGAACGGCCTGCTCGGCGGCCTCGACGCCCGGAACATCGGCGCCTTCGGCTGGTCCAAGGGCGGTACCGGCACCGCCCTCGCCATGGTCGCCGACCGGCGCATCCGCGCCGGCCTCTCCATGGACGGGCCGATGGCGTCCAACCCGGCCATCACCACCGACATCGACCGGCCGTTCATGATGATGACCGCCGACTTCGCCCGGGCCACCAACCCCTACGCCGAGACCTTCTGGGGCCACCTGCGCGGCTGGCGCCTCGACGTCCAGGCCACCGGCGCCGTGCACAGCTCGTACGGCGACAACATGACGCTGATCCCGCAGGCGGGCCGGCTGCTCGGCATGACCGAGCAGCAGATCCAGTCCCAGGTCGGCACCCTCGACCCCGACCGCGGCGTCCTCATCCAGCAGGCCTACCCGCGCGCCTTCTTCGACCTCCACCTGCGGGGCCGCCACTGCGGCAAGCTGCTCGACGGCCCGTCCAAGGCCTTCCCCGAGGTCGTCTACCACCCGTAGGACCTCGCGCACGGGCGGCCGCCACGGGGGTGCGGCCGCCCGTTCCCACCACCGGCACCACCGCCCGACCCTGAGCCGCCGCTCAGTCCTCGGTTCTCACCTTCGGGTTCACCGTGCAGAAGTAGACCCGGCTGGTCTGCTTGTCGAAGTAGAAGCTCCCCGAGTACTGGGTCCGGGTGATCGACTCGTCGAAGGCCCTGCTGTGGAGCCACGCGGTCGTATCACCCACCTCGGTGGCGATCTCCTTCGGGACCCCGCACTCGATGGCGGTCCTCTCCCACGTTCCGCTCGACATGATCGCCGCCAGCGTCGCCGGCTCGACCTGCGCCACCCCGTCCAGGCTCACGTCGGTCGGTCCGGGAACCTCCGGCCTGGCGTTCTGCGTCAACACTACGCGACCTGCCGCCTCGATCGCTTCTCCACACCAGGACGGTCCATGAAGCCGATCATTCCACCACTGTGCCGACCGCGTGCCCCTTCTGCCGGAGGAACGGCTGGCTCCTGAGACGAACTCAGCAGACCGGCACTGCCCGGGACAACTACCGGAGCAGCGGGCCCTGGCAGATGTCCACGGCGGCCGGCGTCAGCAGATCATCCACGTCCGCTCACACGACTACGCTCTCGCGAAGACGCGATCCTCATCCCCTCGCGGCTGGGCTCCCAGCGCGATCACCTGCCCCTTGCGCTCTTCCTGCAGGTAGATCTGGCAGTCCTGCCCCGGGTTGTAGTTCCGCAGGGTCACGAAGACCCCCGACCCGGCGTCGTCGACACTCCCGATCCTCCACGTGCCCCGGTACTCGCCGAGCGGTTCGGTGCTCGCCACGGGCGCCTTCAAGCAGAAGTACCCGTCGAGCCGCACGTCCCCGAGCGTCCCGTCCTCCCGCAGCTCGATCACCTCGTCCCGCGCGACCCAGCGGCCCATGTAGTCCTTCGCCTCCGGCCCTCCTGGCCTGAGCTTCGGATAGGCGGTCACTCCGACGATCAGCACGAGCCCCACCACCAGGACCACCCCCTCCCGCGACCTCGGCAGCCACCATCGGCCGGCCATCTCCCCGCCCCTCCCTCGAACGACGTCCCCCACACCCACGAACACCGGGAGCGCGTCATCCATTCGCTGGATGGGGCGCTCCCGGAAGCCGGGTTCAACCCGATGCCGAGGCCACCGGACTACTGCCGGACGAAAGGCTCATCGGCGATCGAGACTCCGGTCAGCTGCAGCCGCTCCTGCCTCTTGTACGTGAAGTACTGGAAGTACCTCTTCCACGTCGAATGGCCGGTGACGGCCTTCAGCGTGACCCACGCTCCGGTACCGGCGTCCTCGGACTTGCCGTGCTTCCAGGCACCTGTGAACCGCACCGGCGTGGCCGACTCCTCCCCACGGCATGCAGCAGGCAGCAGACTCACCTCGCCGAGTTCGCCGCCCTCCAGTAACTGGACCGACCCGATGCCCGACTTCCAGGACCCGACCACCGGCGGCTTCTCCTCGGGCCCGGCCGAACACCCGACCGCCAACGGCAACACCCCCGCCAGGGAGATCGCCAGGCTGCGCACCCCGCCCCGGGCCGGCCTCCGGCCGAGCTCCAACGCCCTCATGATCCGCTCCCTCCGTTCCTCCAGGACCGACGTCCCACAAGGGGACCGGTCCGCCTCTCAGCACTGGGTGGAGCCGGCCCTCTCCATGTCGACCGTCACACGATCCTCGGGCCGACGCACCGTCGACGGCGACCGCAGACGCTATGCGCACGGTAAATCCGGTTGCCAACATGGCGTCATCTTCGGCCAGCGACTCAAGAGCCTTCATCCGAATCGGAGTTACCGATCAGGACCTGGTCATCAGGAGGCCCGGTTCCTCCAGCAGCCAGAGATCTTTCCCGTTCTCCAGAGCCGTCAAATAGAAACCGCAGGCTCCCCCGTCGTCCTTCCGATTCGCTATCACATGAAACCCGGGACCCGCATCGTCGACGAAGGATTCCTGCCAATTCCCCTCGATCTCCACCAGCCGCGCCTTGTCCGCCGCAGAGCCACTGCACACAGACGCCGGCACCTGCGAGGACCCCAGCCTTCCTTCCGGAAGCGGCTCGACGACAGTCGTCCCGCCCGTCCGCCGCCCGACCGGGTCGGGCACGTCAGGCCAATCCGGCCGGATCACAGACCAGACACGGCCCAACCTGTACCGGATACAACCAGGACCCCGCAGAGCAGACTCCACAGGCCACGCCAAGGGAGCACGGTTCCTGGTGAACCCTGCTCCACGGAACGAGACGGTGCTCCGCCTCCCACTCGGGGAGACGGAGCACCGCGAAGGGGTCGACCTCTCAGCACTGTACGGTGGCCTTCCCCATGTCGAGAATCACGCGATCCTCGGCCGGCACACCGTCGCGCTGGACTGCCACCCGGTACTCGCCTCGGAAGCCCTGCGGTATCGATACCGTATAGACGATGCGGAGCACGCCATCTACCGGGATCGAGTACACCTTTCGTGCCGGAAAGTACCGTCCTTGGCACGAGATCTGATCGATCGTCTCACCATCGGCCATCAGCATGACCGACCACTGACCATTGTGCAGGCTGCCACCGAGGAAGATTCCGACTCCGGGGTTCGGCCTCGCGGCTATGTCCGCGAGCGGAAGGCATCCACGCGAGACGACCTTCGGTGACGCCGAGCAGATGGCACCGGACTTCTCGGCCTGCCAGATCAACTCCGGTCCGTAGCCGCTGTCGTATTCCGCGACCACGAATTCGCCGGCTGACGGGGCGTTCCCGCTCGCCTCGGCCAACTGCTGGATCTGCCGCCTGGCATCCTCCGACACCATCGGTCCTGGAGATTTCCCACCGGCCGAGCCCGCTGACCTGACCCCGACCGTGCCGGATGCAACCAGCGTGTCCGGCGCGGCGCCGTGTCCACCGGGTGATCCGGTGCAAGCACAGGCACCGAACAGCAAGCCTGCGAGAACGGTACGGAGTTTCACCGAAAGCACCTCACATCCCTCACTATCCTTCTCCGATCAGCTGTTGAGATTCCCGCATCAGAGCGACCTCGATACGGACCGCTAGGGCTCGTTGACGTCCTGCACCGCGTCGCGGTTGTCGTAAATGACCATCACCCAGGTGTGAATGTAAGTGTTCACCCAGTCCTTTGACGTCACGCTTCCGTCCTCGTGGTAGTAGGTGGTCCGGTAGACCCGCCGGGTGACCAGGGGCGACCACCCGTACGCGGACTTGGCCGGGGCGTTCAGGGTCTTCGTGATGGTCTTCACCCCGGTCTTACTTCCACCCTCGGTCTTGTCCTCCGAGTCCTCCTCGCTCCAGTCCCAGCTCTCCTCGCCGCTCAGGCTCCCGAGCTCAAGTGGTCCAACCTTGATCTTCGCCTCTCCACCGACCTTCATGTCATGGCCGGAAGCCCTCTTCTTGCTGATCTGCTTGCTCCACTGCGTCATATCCGTCGTGGTGGTCGTCAAGTTGACCGGACCGGGAGTCTCAGCCCAATCGAAATCCTTCCCGATCGTCTTGTCCGGGGCCATGGGGTCCTGAGCCAAGAGCTCCGAGGAATGACCGATCACACCCTTCCCCCCGTCAGGCACTGCCTGCTCCCTCCTCGGACTGGGAAGGGTGTTCGTCAGCTTCTGCCTAACGTACTCGGCGTAGCCCGCCTTGCGGGGGTCTGTCCAGTGAACGGCTCTGTCCCGTAATCGGCTCTGTCCCGTAATCGGTGGTAACTGTCTGTGATTCAGGCGAGGAGGATGCGGTGTCGGAGCAGGGCGAAGCCGGCCCGGCCGTGCATCTGACGCATGATCCTCTTGGTGTGGGTGTTCACGCCTTCGGTGCGGCCGTTGTGGTGGGGCAGGGTGAGGCCGGCATCGACTGCGGCGCGGTCGAGTTCGAGGCCGTTGCTGAAGGAGTGCAGGTGGGGCAGGCCGGCATCGCGGGCCGAGGCGATCCACTCGGTGAGCAGGGCGTCGTTGTCGGGAGCCGGGGTGAGGAGTTCGGCGAACGAGTGGACGAGCCCTGCAAGCTCGGTCATCTC